>JAPOSW010000066.1 GCA_026709505.1 Gammaproteobacteria bacterium
GCCGTCCGGCCAGCGCAGCCGGAACAGTGCGTCATGGCACTTGTCCTCGTCTCCGTAATGTTCGAGAAATTCGTTGAGACTGAGGCCTTTCTGGAACTGGACAGGATTTCGCTTCATGGATATACTCCTTTTTAATCAAGTGGTTGCATCTGTCCCATTGTATCACAAAACCTGCTTATGATTGGTGGTAATTAGGATTATTTATGGCCTGCTCTCAGACTGCCCAATGCTTGAGTCATGCCTTGAACTTGTTTTTCTACAGTGTCTTAAGGACATCGCCCAGCTGAGGCTGTATGTCATGGCGCTTTCGTTGCTTCCAAGCAACTCGAAAACAGAATCCGCCTTCCTGCCATGTACCGTGCGTCATGCATGTCTCCAGAATGGCATGCTACTTTTCTCGTTCTATTGTCAATTTGCCAGATTCCCATTAACAGGTTTGGCCATGTTTTTCTGTTTGTCCCAAAATTGCAGACATTTTCAAGTCAGATTGGGAATCAGGTTTCTCGGACTCGTCAGCAAACCTATTCTTTATGGCACAATACCATGAACCACCGTTCAATTTAAACTGTGAAACAAGCTTCCTTAATAACGGTGTGTCCACATGCAGGGATGGGGGCTATATGTGCCAAACCCTAAAAGCAGTGCTTGAGTATTCACTACAAACGCAACTACCGAAAAAACGTTTCAACTTCAACATTAGTGAAGATTCAATATAACTCAACCGCTCTTAACGGCCACACATCTGCAAAAACATAGGAGTTTCAACACTATGAAACCCCATAAAACTGTGGCTATAGTAAATATTGGTTTTGGTCCTATCATTGGTAATATCTGCTGATTAACAAAAAGTAAATACACCTAACTTAATAAGTCGTGAAATTATATAGTGATCCATTTACTTGATTCGAGGTAAATTTTTATTTTATTTTGCAAGTACTCGTAGAGTGAGCGTCCGGGCGATACGGAAACCGTTGCTGTTGCTGCGGTTGAACGGTCTGCCCCTGAGGCGATTCGCTGAACGCAGATACCTCGGATTATAGTCATAGGAACCGCCACGCAATCCGCGATATTTGCAGTCTCCGCTGACCCAAGCACTGCCGTCCGATGGGGCACCGTGATAACTGTTGCTATAACAGTCCTCCAACCACTCCCAGACATTACCGAGCACATCATGCAGGCCAAAGGCATTCGCCAGATAACTCCCCACCGGAACTGGCTTTCCGACATTGCGTCCAAAATTTGCCTAAGGGACCTGACGAGAATTAACTTGCCATCATTCCCAGCTTGTGCCATGATGCCCGGATAAAGCATGATCCGGACCGTAGCGAGGCATGGGTGAATGTCGGATGCGACCATGATGCCCCGGCCTTTGCGGCCGCCTCGCTCCGGCAGTGGCGGGAGGAAGCAACGGTTACCGCTCGTGCGCATGGAAGCAGAAACTCCAGGGGTTTGCCGACAACACGGGGATGCGGGTGCACGTCAGACACTCTCCACCCGGCACCAGCAAGTGGAACCGGGTCGAGCACCGGCTGTTGTGCTACGTCACGCAGAACTGGCGGGGCGTCCGCTGCACACCTTCGAGACCGTGGTCGACCTCATCAGCAACACCCGTACCGATGCAGAGATCAGGGTCCTCTCGCTGCATCACGATCCGCTCCACGGCGACTGGAACTATGAACTTCGCCCCGGAAAGTTGAAAATTAAATTAGACCAGCCTCCTAAGTTCTTCTGCACGCAGAACTCTTGAGCAGATGTGCCTGGCGTTGATCGGAATAAATCTTCCCTCTAGGTTCATTAATAAGTTCGTGATTTTTGAAATCCTCCCTGAGGTCTTTGTCACCCGTTAACAAGATTCGAGCACCGGTATGCTGGGCTAAAGCCAGTATATGATGATCATCGGACTTTACTTTGGGGTTGTTACGAAACTCCTTTTCCAAATTTTCAAAAGAATTGGCAGGTATCACCGATGCTCGACCTGCATCCAAATAAGCTTTAAGCTTTACCTTGGCGCTATAGGGAACTTCCTCGGAAAACAATCCACCTGCGGAGTAAATCAGGTGGCCAGGCTTGTTTCTCTTAGTCAGCCATTTATGAATTGGTTCAACCTCATCGCCATACGGCTCCTTGAGGAACCAACCCATCCGATTGGCATCCACGATTATGCACATATCACCTTGGTTCAGTCATTCAAGCCCAACAGACGATCTGTTTCCCTGAGGAAAAAGGACCGATAGCTATCCGGAGCGTTTTCAATGTTCCCGAATTTGTCCAGGACAATATTATGCATTTGCACCTTGTTGTTCTTGGGTTCAAAAAATATGATGGATACATCTTCGGGCTTTAGCTGTTTCTTTCGCACCAGGATGCGTATACGATCGACAATGTAATCGCTATGAGTTTCAATCAAAAATCGATTGCGACTTGCCTTTTTATTGACAACTTTGGCAAACAGATTGGCTAGCTCTGCCTGTCCCTTGGGATGCAAATGCACTTCAGGCTGCTGTAGAAGAAATGTCTTGCCATATCGACGGCTAGCTTTAAGTGATCTCGATCCTCTGCCATCTTCGGACAATAGCTCAACCAGTATCGGCAGACTTTGACTCACCCCATAGCCCACATCCATGATATTTGAGTATGCACCTGACTGGGACTTCACTTGAAGTTGGAAAGGGTCATGAATCTGTTTCCCGTGGCGCCGCACCTTGATATCCGAAAAAAGCCCGGAATCCTTTCCAAACTCTACCAGTTCGTCATGCAGTGATTGCCAGCGATTTTTCTCGACATGGTCCAGTCTCATCATCAACATGGGAATGTGCTCTCCTCCGGGACTGTCTACTTCACTGACTGGGTCATAGGTCCGCTTGGGTTTAGCGCGCAGAGGCGCAACCGGAACGATTGTCGTAGCAAACGAGGACAACAATTCATATTTGTGATAGCTCAAGTGCTCTTTCCTTTTGTCAGAATCACTGAGATTTAGCAACTTATGCAGGTAGCTGGTTATTGGTTCGGCATTCGGAAATTCTCTTGAAAACCATTTTTCGGCAAAAATTAGATACTCGAAACCAAGCAAGAAAATTGGGAAATCTGCGGGGTCCAGCCTGATATAGACTTCCCGGTCTGGAATAGCTACGACAGCGTTATAATCTTCCTCATTTCGTCGGATATTTATGAATTCGGTTGGGCCAAATCGATATAGGCAGGACTTTGGCACGGGCTGTGAGCCACGTTCTTCAAAGGTGAAAACGATCTCCGAGGGAAGCATATCTCGAATTTGTTTGTGCGAAGGAAGGCTGATACCCAACTTGAACTCATTTATCCGCCCGGTAGGACCTTGACGCGACCGCACAATATCTCTGAACGACCCCATAGAAAACGGTTCCTGATTGAAATCAGGCAGTGCTTCATCCCGTGAACGGTATGGGTGCAGCATTTGATGTAATATGGAAAAACAAGCCAGAAAGGTACTTTTTCCTGTACTGTTTTCGCCAACCAGAAGAGTGATCGGCCGCACGCTTCCACGTTGCTCCCCTTGAAAACAGCGAACATCCTCCAAAATCAGTTGTTCTGGTTGCGGCATTGTTATTCTTGATTAACGAGGCTCGAGTTAATTTGAAAAATGGCCTGTAATGTCACAAATATCAAAATGCCAAAGTCCGGATATCCCAGGTTTTATTCACACATTTTGTTTGGTCAGAAATATGCGGCAGGCCAAAAATTCGAATCATGCAGATTTGATATGTTGACGATTGAGATTTTACTTTATACGAATAGTATTTCACTTCTTTCAAGCTTGCCCTTTAATTCATCTATTAAGAATATCTTCGCATGTTGACATGAATATTTTACGGTCACGCACATTCGATTCCAGCTCCGCTCGCAAAGAGCGAATCATGCAAAGCTTAGACACTTTCGTTCTTCTTTTACTCTTCTTTGCCTTGTGATATTAGTAATGAAGCACATACAATCGACCCTCCCCAAAACGAGCCAGATTTTCAGATTCCTGCCCCGCAATGTTCGGCATTCAGCAGGTCATGCAGCCCGAGAATTGATGTCAAAAGTCGGGACTGGAAGTCTAGTCACACCAAAACCATAAAATCAAGCGGAGAATATTTCATGGCGGCGGGTGATTAAGAAACAAAAGAATGATGGTTTATAAAGTCAGTAGTCCCGATCCAAGCATTGTATTGCCTCAAAATGAAATATTTGTTTATGCCAAATACTAGGAAATGCCTTTTAAAGCAGGCATTATTAACATACCAAAATACTCAACCTTTTGTCAACTTTTACGCAATTTTAAAGAGCCGGCAATACGGCCTGCACCTGTGATATACTATAAATAAAACAATAGGTTAAATATTTTTTAAGAGAGATACGGACTGCCAATTAGCTATAAGTCATGTCTGAACGTAAACTGGGGCAAAACCGTTCCGGCATCAGTCCTTTGGTGATGCCGAGATCGAGTCTTTCCTGCAGTTCATGAGCCTGGCAGTAGCTGCTCAGCCGGGTCATCTAGAACAGGGGGCGCGTATTTGTGTCATTGCCTCCATGCACCGTAATGCAGTACTTCCGGCCAGTTATGTTAAGAGAATATTTGTGTAGAACGGGCAGGG
Organism: Gammaproteobacteria bacterium; assembly: GCA_026709505.1. Taxonomy (GTDB): domain Bacteria; phylum Pseudomonadota; class Gammaproteobacteria; order Arenicellales; family Poriferihabitantaceae; genus Poriferihabitans. The sequence goes on from JAPOSW010000066.1 coordinate 4,611, forward strand.
TGCGGACCAGCTTCAACAAGGCTCGGAAATAGCGGCCGTTGGAAAGAATCTTGTCCAATGTCTCGGCAGAAACGACTTTTCCGCGTTCAGGGTGAGAATTCAGGCATTGCTTACGGGAATTTCCCACCCCCGGCATGACAATGGAGAACTTGGCCGTTACGAATCCTGGTATGCGCGCCTTCTATACATGGGTTTTCGGAACCTGCATCGACCTATGAGTCGAGGAGTTCTCAAGCCATGGACGATCGAACATGGTGCTGCTAAATGAAGGCAAGGTGTTCGTGCTTGAACTCAAGATGGCAGAAGGCAGGGCTCTGGACGGCACCATGGGTAGGTGCGCAAGCGCAGTTATGCCGTCAAGTGCAGGGATCGGGGCGAACCGATTTACCTGATCGGAATGGTGTTTGACTGGAAAGAGATTAACTTGTAGCGACCCACGCCGAGGAGGCTTTATTTCGGTGCCTGTGTATGCATGAACCAGTCCAAAAAAACTGATTTTAGGTACATCAATTTAAGGACACTTGCAGCTTTGCTGTTTTAGTAAATTAGCTGTTTTCCATGCTGACGAAGTTTTCTGACCCAGCATCTTATCGGCCCCGGATTCTAATGGACACTGTCCATCGGGAAAGCGTCCGATAGACTTCATTCGGTTGCCTTCTGCTGGCTATCTGCAAACCGGTCGAGCTGTTCGACTGAGGCCTCATTCTGGTATCTTGCCCTGTAGTCGGCATAGGGCATGCCATAGACGATTTCCCGGGCCTGCTCATAGTTGACCTCAATACCGTGGGATTCGGCTTCCGATACATACCATTTGGAGAAGCAGTTGCGACAGAAATAGGCAAGGTTCATGATATCAATGTTCTGAACCTCGGGATGTTTCTGCAGGTGACCGAGCAGCTTGCGAAACAGCGCGGCTTCAATCTCAATGCGGCTTTGTTCGTCGATTTTCGGAAGATCAGACATTAAATTACTCCTTTGGGGTGATCATTCGCTGTATTGTACAGGATGGTTTTGGGTTGCTATGGCAATCTGTTCATGCAAAGAGTAAAAATGCTCCGTCAATACGGCAGCATGGGCATTCTGAATGCATTCAATATCGCCTCGATTAGCCGTCCGTTTTCGGCTTGATCAGGAAGGTGGTAATCTTGTCGAGTGTCGACGTGAACCGGTCGCGATGATCGGAAACCATAAGCCATGAAACCGACACTCATCGAGATTAATCGCAGACCGGGGTAGCCAATAGAATTACTGATAACCGTTTAGGGATAAAATTGGGCCTGAAGGCTTTGCCATTTCACAGACACAAACATAGAATCAACTGCACTATTTTTCGGCTATCACTCGGAACGGGAACATCATCATTTATGTCATCAGATAACATCCTTAATGAGGCCCGTAACGTCATTCAGATCGAAGCGGATGCCATCAATGCCCTCTCGGCCAGGCTTGATGATCATTTCACAAAAGCCTGCAAAATGCTTATGGAGTGCGAGGGCCGAGTAGTCGTCATCGGCATGGGCAAATCAGGACATGTTGGCGGTAAAATCGCAGCAACACTAGCCAGTACCGGTACTCCAGCATTTTTTCTGCACCCGGGCGAAGCCAGTCATGGAGATGCCGGCATGATCACAACCCGGGACATGGCATTAACCATCTCGAACTCTGGCGAGACTCTTGAGATTGTGACCATCATCCCGATTATCAAGCATCTGGGAATCAAGATGGTTGCCATGACCGGCAACCCCGATTCGACCCTGGCTGTCGAGGCTGATATTTTTCTAAACATCAGTGTCGAGAAGGAAGCCTGCCCTCATAATCTTGCGCCAACTGCAAGCACCACTGCAACTTTGGTCATGGGAGATGCTCTCGCCGTTGCGGTTCAGCACATGAGAGGCTTTTCTGCTCAGGACTTTGCACGAACCCACCCGGGAGGAATGCTGGGAAAACGCCTATTGCTGTATGCACGCAACCTGATGCATAGCGGGGATGAACTGCCCCTGGTAAGTCCGGAAACAACACTGGATCAAGTACTGATCGAAATGTCGTCCAAGATTTTGGGGATGGTTGGCATCGTTGATGAAAACCAGCACTTGCTCGGCATATTCACGGACGGAGACCTGAGGCGGGCAATGGAAAATGGCGTCGACATTTACGCTCGGTCAGCAGGTGAACTAATGAACATCTCACCCTATACGATCAGTGCCGATACCCTTGCCCAAGAGATTGTCGGGAAGATGCGTGAATATGCAACATATGGCCCGCATGCCATCAATGGCATGTTTGTTGTTGATGACAACAATAAGGTGGTAGGCGCTCTGAACACCCACGACCTGCTTCGGGCCGGTGTTATCTAAGGCATCAACAGTCAACATAAAAACCGATAGTAAATTCGAAAAAACTGACAAACACAAATAGCAATGGTTATAATCTGACAACACTAAAGCAAATTAAATGGCAATCTCGATGAAAATATTTTGTTATAAAAAAAGGCCGGGCACACTTCCATTCGTATGATTCAAAACTCACATCACAATCACCCGGGTTAAGGGTGGGGGTATAATTGGATTTGATCAACTTGGTTATCGGGGCTTTTGCTTGGTGCAGTGTCAGTCATTGCAACAAATGTTGCTCAGTCATGGTGGAAAAAAAGAATACGGCGATTAAATCACTTAACCTTCATTAAGAGTATATTGTGAAGAGGCAATTGAGCGCTGGGAAAGTTTCCCAAGTAACGATGACCCTGATGTTGATCTGAAAAAGTTTGTTGATAGGGTTGAGGAATGTGCGGAAGAAATAAGAAAAAGTGATGACCAGCTCACTCCATTTATACCTTTTTCAGAAAAGGCCGAAAATAGTATAAGTCTTGAGAAAATACATGAGATATTTGGGTACAGCAGCCTTTCGGAAGAGCAACTTGGGACTATTGCTTAGATTCATTCATGCCGAAGAGCTAGTATATGCATTAGCGAATGATCTGAGGAGTGAATATGTGCGAAAAGGGATTAGTCAGGACAGAAAAGCCAAAGTTTTCTTGTTCTATGGAAAAGCTGTAAAGAGTGCCTATTATTATGCCCATAAGGTTATTAAACTGTTGAGATAACCTTGGGGTTGGAAGAATTGTTAAGGAGGCTGATCTGAATTGATTTCCCGCCAGACTGGGACAGTGTTTAAAACCCGGATGAAACATGCGCCTGAGCTGTCAAGATGAATGCGGCGGTCGTGGTGTGGGTGGTACATCCCGGCGGCATGGGAATCGTGTGCCATCGGAAAGTTGGGAAATTAAATTAGACCGGGATACTAACCAGCCAACTCGTCAAAATTTATTCACTCTGCATTCCATCAGAACCAGGTAATTCTAATCTAGGGAATTAACGATGGAGATGCTCTCGCTGTTGCAATTCAGTACATGAGAGGGCTTTTGTATGCAAGCAACTGATGCATAGCGGCGATGAACTGCCCTCGGTGAGTCCAGAAACAACACTGGATGGAGTACTGGTCGAAATGTCGTCCGAGGTACTGGGGTTAGTATCCTAGATGAAAACTAGCACTTGCTCGGCTTATTCGCAGACGGCGGTCTGCGTGTGCAATGGAGAATGGCATTGACATCTATGTCCGGCCAGCAGGCGAACTGATAGCAATTTGAAGCCAACCGGGTATTTTGATCCAGGACTCGTTACTCCCCAACGAATGACAGGATGATCCCACGCTAACTGAATTCTCTGGATTACGTGCTTAATTCACGAAAAAGCGAGAAAAACATGTCATGGTAATACCATGGTTATGCCATTAATAATCCATGCTGATGAACTCGCATCTGGAAATTAGAGTGTGATGGTCCTGAACGAATGAATACAGATTCTGATGTTGATCCGGTTTATTTATAAATTCCAGAATATGCTTTCAATCGGCATCCTATTCCTGTCCATTCTGGCTCTAGGCCTCTGGATGCAGACCCTAATGGAGAATGAAACAAGTTTCACGGCCAGGCCAGTCAATGACAATGAATCGGATTTCTTCATGGAAAATGTCGTGCTGAACGGAAAAGATGCCAACGGCAGTCGCTATCGAATTGAAGCGGATAGACTTGTTCATTATCCATCACGCAACGGTTCGTCTTTGGAGTCGCCACAGTTAACTCAATACAGACCGGATGGAACAGTACAGAATGTCGAGTCAAACCAGGGTTGGCTGGACAATGCCAGGCAAGTTCTGACCCTCTCGGAAGACGTCCGGATCCGAACCCAGAACTCCAATCAATCAAGTTCCCTGTCCATGACCAAACAGCTCACCATCCACCTGAAAGAGCAGGGAGGCCAGTCATGAACCCCAGGATGTTAATCGCGATATTCACAACACTGATAGCCCATAGTGGTATCGCTCAGGATAGTGTATCGCATCAGCCACTGTTGCTGAATGCCGACTATATCGAGTTGGATTTCAGTACCGGGAAGCGTCTGTACCAGGGGAATGTGGTTCTCACACAGGGCGATGTGACAATTGAATGTGATGAAATGACCACGATGCATGATGATGACGATGAGCTGTTTCATGCACTCTGCATTGGAGATCCCGGGATCTTCAAAAAAGAGCCCAAACAGACGGGGCAGGAGGCGTTAACCGGGAGTGCAGCCAACATCACCTATGACCGCAAGAACAATCAGGTCTTGCTGGTCGACAGAGCAAAGCTGGAACGGGGACGAATATTCGTAAACGGTTATCGGATCAGTCACAATCTCAGTACTGAAAAAACCATCGTGCAAGGCGATAGGCAAGATTCGGACATGACTCAGGCCTCCGAATCTTCAGAATCAGGAGCATCCTCTCGACCCAAGGTTGTAATTCTGCCTAAACAAGATCCAGACAGTTAGTGTTCGCTGAGGTGGCAGCAATGCTGCTTACTATGCGCCCGCACTCTGAATAATGCACCTCTCCATTCGAAATCTTGCCAAGCGTTACAAGAATGCCGTTCTAGTGAAGAATGTCAGCTTGGATTTATCCACCGGCGAGATTGTCGGTCTACTGGGACCAAACGGCGCCGGGAAAACCACCAGTTTTGACATGGTCATTGGGCTGATACGGCCAGACTCGGGCTCTATCCTGTTGGGCGAGACTGAAATATCCAACATGCCGGTTCATGAACGTGCAAGACGAGGCATTGGCTATCTTGCACAGGAGCATTCAGTCTTCCGGAAATTGACCGTTGAGCAAAATATCATGGCTGTACTGGAACGCAGAAAACCTCTAGCCAAGACCATGCAACAGCAGATATGCAATCGATTGATGGAGGAATTTGGAATCATTGAATTACGGAACAAGCCCGCATACCTATTGTCAGGAGGCGAGCAAAGACGCGTCGAAATAGCCAGGCTGTTGTCGCTGGAACCTGCATTTATACTGCTTGATGAGCCATTTGCAGGCATTGATCCGATTGCCGTTCGGGATATTCAGGGCATCATCCGGAATCTCAAGGAACGCGAGATAGGCATTTTAATCACTGATCATAATGTTCGCGAAACACTCGGAATTTGTGACCGGGCCTATATTCTGAATAACGGCATGGTACTAACCAGCGGCACACCGCATGAAATCATGAATGACCCGCATGCCAAGTCAACTTATCTTGGCGATGATTTTCGAATGTAGCCTCAAGCGATTTCAGCCAGAGAGGCCGACGTGAAGCTGACTTTTCAGGCATCCATGATTAACCCCTAATCCCCTTTTGGGAAATAGGGTCTGGACGCCTTCAATAAAATGAACGAGTCGCATATCAAAGCCCGATAGTTTGCATTGATTATCGAAGCAGAAAGTACCGATAAAAATCAGAGATGGCCCACGTTTAGTACTATGATTGCATTGCAATCACAATCTTGACTGACTTGTTTTAAAAATCGAAGTGCAATAAATATGGCCAGTATCACTATCCGCAACCTTGACGAAGAGGTAAAATCACGTGTTCGCGTGCAGGCAGCAGAACATCATCGCTCTATGGAAGAAGAAGCACGGCTTATCTTGCGTGATGCAGTGGGCTGTCCGGAGACGCTAGCAATCTGGTCACTGCCATAAGGGCCCGGATTGCACCGCTTGGAGGTGTAGACCTGGATCTACCTTCGCGTGAGATCGGACGCGACCCGCCGTCATTCAAATAATGCATTCTTGATGTTCCTGCTGGACACGAACGTAGTATCCGAACTTCTGCGTCCATCACCCGAATCTATCGTTGCATACTGGGTTGAGAATCGCCAGACAAAAGAAATGTATTTTTCGGCAATTGGAGAGGCTGAACTCCTTTATGGCGTGGCCATTTTGCCAGATAGCCACCGCAAATCGGCACTGGCTTTTGCTATTGATGCGATTCTGCATGAGGATTTTGCAAATCGAATTCTCCCATTCGACAGCGATGCTGCACGGGAATATGCCTGCATTGCATCAACAAGAAGATCCGAAGGTCGGCCAAATGCCTGCTTCTGACTGTCAAATCGCGGCGATTGCCCGTTCTCGGAACATGAAGATCGTAACGCGCAATTTCCGAGACTATGAGGGTCTTGACATTGATATAGTTAATAACCTGGACGGTGAATTCATTAAGGCAGCAGGAAATATAAATAGAAACCACGATGAAGAAAAAATCAAAAACATACATTGATCAGGTCACCTTGACAGACTTTCGCTGTTTTTCCGGCCGGCATTCCGCAAGACTAGCACCGCTTACTGTGCTCGTGGGTGAAAACAGCACCGGCAAGACTTCATTTTTGGCATTAATCAGTGCACTATGGGGACTGGTGCATAACGGAGATGTACCCGATTTCAAGGAAGCTCCGTACGATCTGGGCAGTTTCCCGGAAATTGCTCATCATAAGGGTGGCTCAGCCAAAAAAGCCCAACAATTTGAAGCCGATCTGAGAATCTGCGATAGCCGGGCATCAGCCGCATCCTTCAGTTTTACCTTTGAAAAAAAGGGGGCTGTTCCATACCCGACCGTTCGACGTTTTTCAAATAAGACAGGCTTGCTGAGTGTCAGCGAACTGAACGGTAAACTTCAATTAAGCGCTGAGACAGACAAAGGACACGCATGGGATACAACAATCCATGTGGAATTTCCACAGGCAAATACACCTCACCTGTTGCCTCTGGGCCTTGTGTGGTTTTTATGCAATAAAAATCGTGATCAAGACGAAGAACCACCCAAGGTTGTCAAAAGGCTGATTGCTGATCTTGGTCGCTTTGAGAGACATCCGGGTTCAAGGCTTTTTGCAAGTGCGCCTGTACGATCGAAGCCTCATCGAACCTATGATCCTGCTCGACATTCGCAAGATCCGGAAGGCGATTACGTGCCGATGTACATGGCGTACCTGGCTCATCAACACCCCCGCCAATGGGCAGCATTTGAGGAAAAAATGGTGGGATTTGGCAAAACTTCCGGGCTTTTTGATGAAATCCGGATCAAATCTCTTGGAAAGCATGAAGGACAGCCCTTTCAGATTGAGGTCAGGAAGCAAGGAAATACAAAGCATGGGCCATGGCGCAATCTTGTCGATGTGGGCTACGGCGTGAGTCAGATCTTGCCGCTGATTACTGAACTAATGCGCCATGATGCACCAGCACTGACCCTGCTGCAGCAGCCAGAAGTCCACCTTCACCCCAGTGCTCAGGCCGCACTTGGAAGCATCTTCGGCCACCTGGCAACGGATCGACAAATTGTTGTCGAAACGCACAGCGATTTTTTGATTAACCGCATCCGCATGGATATTCGTGACCAAAAAGTACCCCTGTCGCCAAGCGATGTGTCCATTCTCTATTTTGAGCGAGGCGAAATCGAGGTTCATATCCACTCCATTGGCATTGACCAGCAAGGCAACATAACGGGAGCACCGCCGGGCTATGGCAGGTTTTTCATGGAAGAGGCAGCCAGGTCGGAACAATACTGATGTGCGCAATCCTGGATGCGAATGTCGCTTCTGAAATCTTCGGCAAACGTAAAAGCCGGGCTGGAGAGGAATTTCGAAAATGGCTGGACAGCGGCTCCTCAGCCCTTGCCCTTGTGTCGGGAGGAAAACTCGCCGATGAATTAAAAGGCAATGCACACTTTCGAGGATGGAGCCGTACCGCCATTCAATATGGCAGATTCCGGCTAGTGGACCGGGCGGAAGTTGAAACACAAGCTGCCAAGCTTCGCCAATCAAGGGCTTGTATATCGGACGATGAACACATCATTGCACTGGCGCAAATATCTCATGCACGACTGCTTTTCAGCAACGATGCGAACCTTCACAAAGACTTCAAGGACAAGAGCTTAATTCATGATCCAGAAGGCAAGATCTATTCCACCCTCAAAAACAAGGACTTTACCCCAAGCAAAAAACGGCTTCTCGCAGATGGAAATTTGTGTGTCACGGACAAATAATTGATAAGAGCAAATACTTGACGAGTCATCAGTATGGCAATACTATTGTGCCAGTAGGTTCACGCCTCAATCGAATCCGTGATGACTAGGTTCTAACCGAAAATGCATCGAAAACCACAGTCTTGAACGGCCCATAATTCACTAACAACGAGAATTTGCATGCAAATATCAATCAGCGGACATCAACTGGAAATCACCGAATCCCTGCACAACCGTATTTCAAAGAAAGTAGAAAAAATCTCGAAGCACTTTGATCATCTAACCAGTACGCATGTGGTCCTGCATGTTGAAAAAAACCGGCATATCGCTGAAGCCACCATCAATACCAAAGGAGCAATGATCCATGCATCCGGCACTGCTGATGACATGTACACCGCTATTGATTCCATGGCCCACAAGCTGGACCGTCAAGTCCTCAAGCACAAGGAAAAAATGACCAGTCACCACCGGGAAGACGTTACTGCAAAACGCCGGGCAAGCTAGATGTCATCGCCCGCACTCGACACACTATCCAGATTTTCCGGACAAAACCCGATGCTCTTGGATTATTTGCACGTAAATCGCATTGAGATTGACCTTGATGTGACAAGCCGAAAGCGACTGTTCGAAGAAATTGCTGATATCGCCAGCAGAAACCACAGTCCCGGTGAAGCGCAATTGATGCTGCCCTTGACTTCCGAATGCGTGTGTGAAACATTGAACCAAAGGGAACGCCTGGGCAGCACCGGAATTGGCCATGGCATCATGCTGCCACATGGTCGAATCAAAGACCTTCCAGAACCGATTATTTCAGTCGTTCGGCTCAAGTCCCCGATCGAATACGATGTGCCCGACCAGGTTCAGATATGGCTGGCGGTGTGCCTGCTGGTCCCGGAAAATGCCAATGAAGCGCACCTCAACCTGCTCGCCGAGTTGGCAGCGCTCCTGAACAATGCAGAGTTTGTCTCGGCTCTCAAAGAAACCGAAACGAGCTTCGAAATCATGCGGCTTTTTTCCAGCGCCTAGCCACAGACCCGAAATCAGTGGTATCTTGCCCTGCCTGACTGAAAATGGCAAGAAAATTGCCTGAGCGAATGTCAGGCATGAAGTCCAAAGACATCCTGTAATTCCCTCATGACACTTGATCCCATGGCTGCACCGGACCTGATCATCATCAGCGGCCTGTCCGGTTCAGGAAAGAGTGTTGCCCTGCAGTCCCTGGAGGATGTCGGATATTACTGCATCGACAATCTTCCGGTCGGCTTGCTCCATGAACTGATGGTCAAACTCTCGCAGGACATGGAAAATGACAAATTACGGGCCCATGGAATTGCCGTCAGCATTGATTCAAGAAACAGGCAATCTCTGCTGGAAGTGGATGGAGCATTAAATGGCCTCGGTGAACTTGGCGTTGGCTACCGGGTTCTGTTTCTCGAGTCTGAAGAGCAAATTCTGATTCGGCGCTACAGCGAAACTCGTCGCAAGCACCCCCTGACTGACGATTTCACTCCACTTCTCGAGGGCATTCAGCAAGAGCGGGATTTGCTGATGCCGATTCTGGGTCGAGCAGAGAAGGTGATCGACACCACAGGCACTACACCGCATGAATTAAGGAGTTGGGTGAGAGACTTTGCCGCCGTGGACACGGTGCATGGTCCGTTGCTTCTTATCGAGTCCTTTTCATTTCGTCACGGCCCCCCAAACGATGCAGACTTCATGTTTGACGTGCGTTGTCTCCCGAATCCCTATTGGCAGGAATCCCTGAGACCCCTTAATGGTCTTGACAAGCCGGTTCAGGACTTCCTGGGAGAGCAGCCGGAAGCCATGCAGATGATCGAGCAGATTCATGACTTCCTGAAATTCTGGCTGCCCGGATTTATCCGTGAAAACCGATACTACATTACCGTAGCTGTTGGCTGTACTGGCGGTCAGCATCGATCCGTGTACATCTGCGACCAACTGCATGGACGTTTGAGCGGTGAATCACTGCCTGTCCAGATCCGCCACCGCGATCTCGGCTTAAGGACTGGGGATCATGCGACTTGAACAGGATATTCGGGTAATCAATAAACTGGGGCTGCATACCCGAGCGGCCGCTAAACTGGCCAAACTCTGCTCGCGGTTTGAAAGTTCCATAGAAATCGCCAGCAGCAAACGACGAGCAGATGCAAAAAGCATCATGAGTGTCATGATGCTGGCGGCCTGCCAGGGCACTGAACTCAAGATGGTGGTCGAAGGTGAAGACGCAGCAGAAGCCCTCCGCCAAATTAACGACCTCTTTGAATCCTGCTTTGAAGAACGGGAGTAAGGAACAATAACATGTTTACGCTGCATGGAACGGGAGTTGGATTCGGGATTGCCATCGGCACCGCCCGACTGATTCGAAGGCCCGGCCAAGAAGTCCCGGAATACAGCATTCTGTCTGGACAGGTCAATCAGGAGATACAGCGCTTGACAGACGGCATTCACTCGGCAGCAGACTGCCTGAGTGCCTACTACGAGGACATTCATGATGCAAGCACCTCCGAGGTGCAAGGGATTCTGGAAGCGCACCTGATGATGGTGCAAGACCCGATCCTTCTTGAACAGTCAGCCTCAATCATCCGAGAGCGGCTGGTCAACGCAGAATTTGCCTTGCAGCTCCATTGTGAAAACCTGCAGGCAGTGTTCCGGAACATTGATGACCCCTACATGCGCAACAAGTCTGATGAAATTTCACAGGTAATCGGACGAATCCAGGATGAACTGCTGGGACAACATGCCGGGCAGTCTTCACTTGAAGGGATCAAGGAAGGCGAAATCATCGTCACCCATGACCTGATGCCGGCCGATACAATCGAGTACAAGAAATACCATGTCGGCGCCTTTCTGACCAATTTGGGCGGGCCTATTTCGCATACGGCAATTCTTGCCCGAAGCATGCAAATTCCGGCCATTGTGGGGTTGCATGAGGGAATTCGCTACCTAAAAACCGGCGACACTCTGGTTATCGACGGCAAGCGCGGAATCGTACTGGTTGAACCTGACGATGCAGCTCTTGATGTCTACCACAAACGAGCGGCGAAAATCAAACGGGTAGCCAGGGAACTCGAAGCCATCAAATACAAGCCCGCAAGGACACTGGATGGCCGGACTATCGAGTTGAACGCCAACATCGAGTTTGCCGACGAATTAAAGCAAAGCCTGGAATGCAATGCATCAGGCATTGGCCTGTACCGCACCGAATCCCTGTACATGAATCGCAAAGAGCTACCGGATGAAGCAGAGCAGTTTGATGTTTATTCAACTCTACTCAATTCAACGGAACGTCCGGTCACCATCAGGACTCTTGACCTGGGGGCTGACAAACAAGTAGACGGAGGCCGCCGAAACATGAGTCTGGCTACCAACCCGGCATTGGGGCTGCGGGCAATACGCCTCTGCCTGCATGACCTGACTTTATTCAAGCCCCAGCTCAGGGCATTGTACCGTGCATCCATTCATGGGGATTTGCGGATCATGATACCGATGGTATCGAGTCAGGCAGAACTTGATCAGCTGTTCATCGTGCTGGACGAGGTTCGTGATGAACTTGCCCAGGAAAACCTCCCTTTCAAGCCGCATGTTCCAATAGGCGGAATGATTGAAGTTCCAGCCGCGGCAGTTACTGCAGATATTTTTGCGAAACGTCTGGATTTTCTGTCGATCGGGACCAATGACCTGATTCAATACACTCTGGCCATCGATCGAATCGATGATGAAGTGAACTACCTTTATGACCCATTGCATCCTGCGGTTCTGCGCTTAATCAAGTCGGTGATTGATGTCGGCCAAAATGCCGGAATACCGGTCTCCATGTGCGGAGAGATGGCCGGCGATATCGAATGTACCCGAATTCTTCTTGCCCTGGGTCTTCGAGAATTCAGCATGGACTCAGCCGTGATCAGTGAAGTCAAGCAGAGAGTGCGTGGAACCCATATCGGGGAAATAGAGCCCATGGTCCGTGACCTGCTGACGGTTAATGAGTCGGATCGCTATCGTGACCTCATCCAGCTGATCAACCGGTAATCCGGTTGCACGCAAGCGCATGCCTGCCGGGTCAGGGCCGGGATTGAGGGGCTTTGAGCGGGATCGAGACATCATTCATGGTCTGGAAAACCTCGAGTGCCAGTAAGCGCTGATCGCCAAGATGCGGGGAAGCCGCACCCATTCTTGATATGCACTGCTGATATTGTTCGCGAAGAGTGACCCATCCGTTACCGGTTTGTGACGCGCGGGTTTGGCTATAGACCGGGAAGGCCGTGGTATGCCCCAATGCGGGACTGATTAATTCGCCAGCCAAGGTATTCCCTGCATTTTGCACATGACAACTGGCACAGGAGTAATTGTATTGCCCCTGTCTGGACCAGAAGATTCTGTACCCTTCTCGATACAGGGCTTTGAGCTTTTCATCATCAAGATCGACCTGGTTCGCAATCCCCCTTGCCTGCTCTCGAAATACGGCAGTCAGTGCGGCCAGTTCCACTGAATCAGACCTCGCGAAAGACCGATCCTGCGACTCAAGACAGTCAAGTATTGCCATTTCAATTGACATGACACGGTTATCAAGCACATAGGGAAATTGATTTGCCGGCGGATGTCGCGACATGCAGTTCTTCAGGGTAGTCCCGTTATAGGTACGGTTCCATTCAGAGCGGGCTGGAATGAGGGCATGCATATACGGCGGCAATTGCTCCAGAAAACGAAAGGTGGCTGCTTGCGGCACTGATTGCGGCAAGGAATAAGGCCCCTCATTGAATTCCTCCAAGGATACGGAAAAAAAGCGTTCCAGAAAAAACGCCTGAAACTGCTCGATTTCTTCTCCAATTGCGACGCTTTGGGCACGTCCATGAGGCACCCCTGCAAAGATAGCGATCAGAAGCAGCAAGGAAAGGCTGATTTTGACTGAAAGGGCTGCGTATGTCATATTTCCCGGTACAGATTTCTGTTGAGAATTAATCCAACGGTTCCGAGCGCACTCCCCTCCGTTCCTGCCGAGTCATTCCAGTCAACCTGGATCACGTCATCCTCATGCAGAGATTTGAGATGGATGCCGAATCGGGGGTTGCGTGCAACCCTGGGGCCACACTCCAGAGTCGATGCAATTTGATCGTTGACGCTGAATATCACTTGCCAGACATGCGGAGTCATGCCCAGCAAATTACCCTGTTGATGGCGTATTGAACAGAGAATGTTGATTCCATCCCGGGAAGCTTCAGCTCGCAATATAGTACTGGGCGGCGGTTGCGCAACGGCCCGATTTGGCCATTGCATCCGATCCTGGGGACGACTCCGGCGAATGGTCCTCGTATTTCCATGAAGATTGCCGTTGCGCAGTGCATACACGGTAAAGTGCTGTCCTCCTTCGGCGCGCATGATGCCTGTTATTTCGCGATAGGCCCGATGCCCCTCTTCTGACAGCAGTAAAAGCGGGTACTTGCTTTCCTCGATGAATATCGCGATTCTGTCGCTGTCCGGCGCCACAACCCGAAACGGCACGAACTCCGGATTAATGGCTTCAACGGGCAAGTCAATTCTGAGACTTGCATCATCAGCATGGCGAGACGTCCCAAACAGCTCAAGCAGCATGGACTCCATCTCTCCAGAATCCAGTGCGCCATGGTCTGCCCAGGCCTGAATACCGAATGCGGAGGTCCCGGCATTGATGATTGCAGAAACCGCAGCCAAACAATAGCCCGATCGTATCAGGAAGTTCCTCCTATTCCGCATCATCAATTACAGCCCGGATAGAAATGCGACAACCGCTTCAATCTCTATCTCCGTCAGAATGCGGTGTTTGCCATAGGGAGGCTTGATGGTATCCGGAAACCTTGTGACAGGGTCATTGAGCAATTCGATGAGCTCGAACTGGTCTGGGTACTTTTCCGAAATATTCTCGAGGATTGGCCCAATATTGCCGGCTGGGACAAGCCCCTCGATCTGGCCTGCAACGCCCAAAAAATGACAGGCCAGGCAATTTCCCTTGCCGGGGTTGATCATCAGGCACCATCCTTCAATAGCGTGGTCCAGAGCGGACAGGTCCCGTGATTGACAGGTATCGATATCGGGCAAGCCATCTGGAATTGCCACATTGACTCGTGAAATCAGGGCAATCAGCAAGACCAGTGCTGCAAAACGAACCTTGCGTGAAATTCTGGATTGTTCGTTCCGTGAACGGATTTTGTTCGCCCATCGAAATACGCTCGGGAACCGGAAATCAACTAGCATTGACTGACCTGCACGGCTACTCAAATTTTCTCTTCCAGTTCCGCAATGCGGGCTTCGAGACTCTGCCTGAGATAGCCTTCATCCGGGGTTTGTCGCAGCGCCCGCTTCAATACTGAGATCGCCTGTTCATAATCACCCAGCAGGACCAGATACTCCACAATCGATTGATCGGCTTCCGCAAGCTGTTCGAGCGCGATATGGATTTCCTTTTGCACCTGATAGAGAGTCAGGTTGTTCGGGTTTCTGCGCACCTGCTTGCGAATCAGGCGAAGTGCTTTTTCCGGCTGGCCGTTTTCAAGATAGGCCTCGGCCAGCAGATAATGCAGATACAGTGCTTCCGGGTTTGTTTCCAGCGCATTTTGATAGCGCTCGATTGCCTGGTCAGCCCGACCGCTTGCAAACTCTATCTGGGCATGCAGGGATTGAATCCAGGGATGTTCGGGAAATTGTGCTGAAAGCGGACGGATGGCTGTCAAAGCCTGCTCGATTTCTCCTTCTTCATAGCGAATAACGGCCTTGCCGTATCTGGCTGCAATCTGAATGATTCTGGATTCAGAATCGGCTTCATGCTGAAATACCGAAATTGGTTCCTGTTGATCAGTAGACAGCAATGCCCTGATTCGGGCGGTAGCCAGAAAAAAATCCAGGCTCACTTGCGGTTCCCAGGCCGGATAGGAAGCCGCACGGTCCTGGGATGCAGCCATGCGGGCATGCGACAGCGGATGCGTTCTCAAGTACTCAGGAATTCCTCTTCCGCTATGAATGGAAGTCCGATCCAGTTTCTCGAAAAAATCCGGCATCGCCATGGGGTCAAATCCGGAATCGGCCAGCAGGCGAATGCCGATGGCATCGGCTTCACGCTCGAATTCCCGACTGTATGCCAGCTGACTGGATGCAGATGCGCCAATTGCGGCGGTGGCACCGGCTACTCCAACCTCTCCCCCGACCACCAGCGAGGCCAGCAAAGCAGCCATGGTCGGCAATTTCTGGGCTGATTGACGCTCCAGCATCCTTGGCAGGTGTCTTTGGGTGAGATGAGCGATTTCATGCGCGACTACAGCCGCTAGCTCGCTTTCTCTCTCTGCGGCTAGAACCAGACCGGTATATAGGGTAATGTACCCACCGGGTACTGCATAGGCATTGACTGCATTGTCCTGATAGAGGCTGAATACCGGCTCCACCCCCCTGAGATCGCTATGCTGCGAGATCCGGTTGCCTATCGACTGGATATAATGCTGCAGCAGATAGTCTTCCACAAACCTTGGGGAAGCCAGCAGGCGGCGATAGAATCCCTGCCCGATACGCCTCTCCTGGACGGTATTCAGATGGCGGCTTGCACTGGTTTCAAGTTCGGGCAAATCAGAATTTTGTGCGGCAGCAGGCAGAGGGATTGCGACAACATACCCTATGCATGCCATCATGATCAATTGGCAAAAACCCTGTTGCAAGCGGCATTGGAAAAGTTCGACAACCTGCTGCATGGCTTGGCGATGGGGTGTCATTACAGGGTATGGCCGCCAGTTATCAGCGACTTGGACAATGAGCTGGCGGGCATGTTGAATTGCGATAGGTTGATGCGAGTTTCGCACATTATTCGTGTATGAAACCTGAATGTCCCGCTTTTTTGACTCAGCCGGAAAAGCCAAGGCCTGCATAGTGCGACAAGAAGATGCCATGGGGTTTTGGCGTCCGATTCAGATAATCTCCACGCCGGATTCAGTTCCAATCAGCAGCATATCCGCCGGACGCAATGCAAACAGGCCCACGGTCACCACGCCCGGAATCTGATTTATCTGTCGTTCGAGTTCAAGTGGATTCATGATATCTAGGCCTCGTATGTCCAGAATCGGGTGTCCATTGTCCGTGACAAACCCGTCACGAAGCATCGGTTGCCCGCCCATCCTTACCAGCTTGCGGGCGACCATGCTACGCGCCATTTCAAGAACTTCAATCGGCAGCGGGAAGGTGCCAAGACGATCCACCAGCTTGCCTTGATCGGCAATGCAGACAAATTTTTCGCTGGCTTCAGCGACGATTTTCTCTCGGCTCAGTGCACCGCCTCCACCCTTAATGAGGTGTCGGTTGCGAGTCGCTTCATCGGCCCCGTCCACGTATAGGGGCAAGGTTCCAACCTGATTCATGTCCAGTAGAGGGATGCCCAATTTTCGAAGCTGCGCGGCACTGGCATCTGAACTCGCCACCGCACCATCAAGCTTTCCCTTGATACCGGCCAGAAATTCAATGAAATAGTCAGCGGTTGACCCTGTGCCAATGCCGACTACATCTCCAACCTTGACATACTCGGTCGCCGCTTCAGCCGCGGCGCGTTTTTGGTCTGTTTGTGACATGCCTGTGAAAACCCGGTCCTGATCGTTGATATCGGCCTGTCCGAGAACACCTGGCAGAGATTCCCGGAGAATGGATTCATGATACCACTGGCTTGAGGGAAATTGGCTGTCAATCCATGTCCGAAAACAGTTGAATTAAGTATCGCCTTATGCCATTTCGATATGTAATCAGTTATCATTCATCGCTCTTGTTTTTCACGCATTATCTTTCTCGATTCAGTCACCCATGAACACAACCTCGAATTCACAAATCATCTGGCAGGCCATGCTGGACAATGATATTGACAAGGTTTGCTATCTCCCCTGCAACAAGCTAAACGCCCTGATGGAGGTTGTGCCTGAGCAAATCAAGATCTGGGATATCACCAAGGAATCTATCGGCCTTGCGGTTTCCTTCGGTCGCAGTCTGGCCGGACGTCGCAGTGCAATGTGTATTCAGAGTACCGGGCTTGGCAACCTGATCACCGAACTTTATACCATGCAAAGGCTTTATGAAACGGCCCTGCCAATTTTCGTTTCCTGGCGCGGTTACTATCAGGAGCCGATTGAAGCACAAATCATCCTGGGTACAAAACTTGAAGGCCTTCTCAATGCACTCGATGTGGAATACCGAATCTGCAAGTCCCGCAAGGATGTGGCTGATCTTTCCGAAGATCTTGGACAGGTGTTTTCCAGCAACAAGGTCAAGGTCTACATGATGTCGCCTGAACTGTGGGAAACGAATGTCGTCGACTTTCATTCTTTCGGGCAACCGCGAATAGAGAAAGTGGCAATCGATGCACCGGCCTACTCGGGGTCTCCATCCAGGACAAGAATCGAAGCCATTGAAGAAATCGCGCAGGCGATTGGCGAGAGGGACTTGATCGTTGCTCAAATTGGCTTTCCGGCCAAGGAGCTGTACAACACGCATGACCGCAATGAAAACTTCTACATGCTGGGTGCCCTTGGATCAGCCACCGAAGTTGGCATTGCCCTGGCTGTGGAAGTGCCGGACCGGCATGTCTATGTGATCGATGGCGACGGATCCTTTTTCTTTAACCCCAATCAGCTCGTTGATATCGCTGCACACAACCCCGATAACCTGTCCGTGATCTGTCTTGACAATGGCAGTTGGGGATCAACGGGCAATCAACCCACCTTAAGCTCGCAGGGCATGAACCTGACGGCCATGATCAATGCGATGGGGGTTGAGTCTTCGGGAATGACGGATCAGAGCGAGGCCTTCCTGTCCATGCTTAAAAATCGTGAACGATTCATTCACTACATGATCAAGGCCGGCAATGACAAGGATGGCGGTGAAATACCGCTAAAGGCAGTCGAGATCAAGGAACGATTCATGGCCGCACTCCAGTAAACTTTCGCTTGAGGAGAACATCGGCTCTCAGCATTGACCGCAGAAACGGAATGGTCTATCCATACCGTTGCTTTGGGTCCAAGCAGATCGGCAGCAACCCGGGAAATTCTACTTCTGGAGGCCTGTCCACTCTCCCGTCAAGAAGCTCCAGAACATTGAAGCATGGGCCGATAGAAGCCCTTCTTGCTATTCATGGCTTTCGCTACTTCCGACGGGCATTCGATCCCTCGAAAAGCCCCGATACATATCCGCACTGCTACTTGTAAGCAGCAAGTTCACCAGGAGGTGTAAGTCCAACCCCCTCAATGTCTACTCTTGTGACGAACATATACTTGAACCGCACTACCGATAGATTTCGGTCAGCCGTTCCGCCACTTGCTTAAACTCCTGTCGCAATTCCTCTGGCTCCAGCACCTCCACCCGGCTCCCGAAGCCCAATAGCCACCAGCGAAGCTCTTCCGTATCTTCCACCGTGGCTTCCACCAGAACCCGGCCGTCCTCCTGGGGCGCCGCCCGATGATCCGTCGACAGCCGGCTTTCAGTAAGATGAATCCCGGCCTCTGGTTCAAACAGCGCCCTGAGACCAATCTTTCCTGCTCCCGATGGATAGGAAAACGCCTCACCATCAAGATACTCCGCCAGCTGGAAGCTGTCCGGCTCTCTTACCCTTTCTGGCAGCACCGATGCTTTCTCCATCCGGTGAAGTGCATAATGACGGACATCCTCATAATCCCAGGCGGTGGCTACGATGTAGGTCAACCCGCCACGAACCACCATCCCCAAGGGATTCAGATCCATCTCTCTGGACGAAGCCTCTCCCCGTTTTCTATATTCCGCATGAAGACGACTTCGGCGAATCAGTGCCCCGCAGACTGCTTCCCGAACATCATCCGGCACTGGCGGCGGCTCAATGATCGGACCGCGGTTGATCAGGGCAACCCGCTCCGACCACAAACCGAGTTTTGTACCTCTCAGTATGCCCTCTGCCCTCTCTAAATATGGCTTGAGAACCCGGAGGCTCTCCGGAGGGAAAACTGGAACGAGATGCTCCTCTGCCAGCCGCAACATGAAGGCCGCCGACTCACTCATCTCAGGCACCTGGAACCACTTGTCCGGATTTATCCAGTACCAGTACTGCCGCGTCCCCTCCCTGTCCGCCGTGATTGGAAACCGACGGGAAAGTTCTTCCAAGCTCCGCTGGATCGAACGGATGTTCACCGCAAACTCTGGATTTTCCCGGCAGAGCTTGTTGTAAATCTCCCGGGTGCTCCGTCTTTCTGGGGAAAGCGGTATGGCCGCCAGCGTCGCTAGATGGCGCAATGTCGTGTCTACCGATTTTGGCATCTTTTTTCTCTTCTGATTCGTTGTTCCAAGCCAATTGGCTGTTTTTCGTCTTCCCGACCCGGGTTTCGGCCGGGTCGGCTACCATCGCCAATTCGATTCAGATTCTAGCATCCATCAACCCGGTCTACTTATTCTATCCGTCACCCTTCCAGTCGCGAATCATCGACCGTTGCCGACATGACCAAGGAAACCTGCGGATATCTGGCGGTGACCCGGTCGGGCCAACACCTCAGCCTGCAGCATTTCCACCAGCTCTTCCCCGTCATCCATCTGACCCATCACCCGGGCCTTGCGTCGAACCACATCGAAATCTCCTGGCGTCAGCTCATTCACCCTATCCAGTGTCAGCGGTGCCTCCCGTCCGAACCATCTGTGGAATGCCAGCCTAGACTGATTCCGGTCGAGAGAGTCCAGCGTGATCTTGAACAGGAACCGCCTTGCCGTGGCCGCATCCAGCGAACTGCCAAAATTCGTGGTGCAGGCGAACGGCAACGGATGACTTTCCATCCAGGTCAGCATCTCGTTCACCTGGCTCACCTCCCACGAGTAACGCGCGTTCCTCCGATCCCCCAGCAGGGAATCTGCCTCGTCGAACACCAGGAATGCCCCGGCATCCCGCGCCATTTCGAACGCCATGGCGATCCTTTTCTCTGTATTTCCCACGTACATATCCATCAGATCCGACGCACGCCGGAACAGCACTTCCATCCCCAGCCGGTCGGCTAGATAGCGCACATAGGCGCTCTTGCCCGTCCCTGGCGGCCCCTGCAGGCACATGGAAAACCGCCGCTCATTGCCCGATACCAACCGCTCCGCCAACTCCACCGGATCAAGGTCCGCATGAATCAGTGCCGGGTCGAAATCAACCTCTCCTCGGTCACCAGAACGGCTGCACCCCATCAGCCGGGACAGCCTGTCCACACTACGTTGCACCAGATCAATATCGCCGCCCCCAAGGTGACCCGCGCGAATCGCTCCATCAGCCACGCCGGGAGGTGCCTCAAACCCCTCCGCAAGCGACCGTGCTTCCGCCTCCCCTGCTTCGACTCCATAGCGAGCCAGCTGCCGAGACCAGATGCCTGTACGAACCCGGGTCGGCGGTAGTCGGAGTTCCAGAGCATAGGTCATCCGCCGAAGCACCGCCCGGTCAATGGTGCTGGCATCATTGGCAATCCAGATCGTAGGCACTGGCGTGTTCTCCAGCAGGCGGTGAAGCCATACCCTGGAACTCCCGTTTCTCCCTGTCGGTCTTTGCGGTCCAAATAGCCGTGCAAAAGAAATCCATCCGCCGTCAAGTACGTCGTCCATCTCGTCCAGCAGGAGCACGCTACTTTTGTCTCCTTCCAGAAGGTTCTGAGCCAGGCGCAGTTCCCGAAGCCGTTCCCGGGCACTCGGATCTTCACCCTGCCCGTCCGTTTCCCCAATATCCAGCAGGCGTAATCCTGCATGCTGGGCCGCCACCCGTGCGAGGGAGGTCTTGCCCATGCCCGGAGGGCCGTACAGGAGCACGTTCACTCCACTCGACTGCTTTCCAGCCATAGCACCTCGAAGGACAGCTTCCAGATCCTCCCGGTCCTGCCCCAGATGGGTGAAATCGGACCACTCCAGATCCGTGGTCGATGCTCTCTGCCCGAGCAGCAGGGACCGCACTTCCGCCTGCTCGTTCGTGTCCAGGTACAGGCGGCGTAACATGTCGGGTCCTTCGATCTCCAGACCCTCGTCTACTTCCACCAGTCCCTTACGCCCCAGACAGGACTTCCGGTCAAGGCGTTTGCGGAATTCCATCCGAGACATGCCGAGTAACCGGAGCAGGTATCGATTGTCCGCAGGCAGCCCCCGGGAACAGTAGCGGGTTCTGGATCCATCCCGGAGCCCATCCAGCAGAAACCCCAGGAAGGCTTCCGCCGGCCCCGGAAACATGCTGAAAAGGAGTACTTCCAGAATACGGATGTCCCCGTCTTCAAGTTTGAATATCTGGCCGAGTTCCCTGATCCGGCAGGCCGGCAGGCTCGGCGGAATCGTTCCGGTGATTTCCTGCAAACGGTCGAGCGCCTTACGGAACCGGTGCCATGACTCTTCCCCGCTTCCGGGCAGAAAATCCAGTATGGGCGCGGTGGCCTCAGCGGTACGAAGGTCGGCGAAAGAATCTCCTGAGGTTGCTTCTTCCAGCAACTTCCGGGCTTCCTCCGAGGGATATCGCACGCCGCGGATGATGCTGGAGGCCCAGTCCACCAGCAGGCGGTGTCCATACTCCAATGGAGTGTTGAAAATGATTGAATCTGACTTTGTGTTCATGAGTCTTCTCCGTCCGAAATTGATAAAATTGGTTACGGACGGAGATTCTGGAGGGTGGGTGCGACATAAGGCGTCGCATTAATAGAATTTCTTGGAAATTTCCGGAAGTCGGTGAATAGTAGAGCGAGGATCTAAAGCTATTACGACGATGGGGCTTCGTATTAGGTTGGAGGGGTTAATTCCTGAGTGAACAAGATTCGCGGTATGCGATTTGTGCAAGAACCTTCGAGAATATGTGCAACTTTTTTGTTCCAAGTCGAGTTAATCAGAGTTGCAATAAGCCACTTTGAGCACTGGTTTGCCCGAAGTACATGACCTCTCCACCTTATATTCTCAGAGTTATGAAAGCGGATAAGAAGTCTGCTCTGGGCTCACTAGAATAAAACCAAATTGAGATATTTCCATGCTGAGTTGTAGCACGTTGGATTTGTACTAATACTCCCACTGACATGCCAGCATAACGATCAGTTTCTACAAAACAACTGAAAACTTGAACGGTACAGTCAAAATGAATCAATCAATCGTTGGCTTGGTTCCCTGCATTTTTGAGGATCTTACCCATCACGAATAATATAAATTCCAATGCCCTGATTTTGGAAACCCCATAACCCACATTCTGAACAAATAAATTTCTTACTTCATTAACCGCATTCCGAATATCGATAGCGTTTTGATTCTTATTGCCAGGATCAAGCACTGAATGACACCATTCGATGTAGCAGATATAGTATCCTTGATTGCCCGCCGCAACATTGAAGTTATTTGCAACCCTACTGTCCCAAATCGGAAAAATCCTGGAATTGATAAAATGTAATGCCTTACTCAGTCCAACCCAAGCATTAGCAGTATTGATTGGCGGCCTCTCAAACCCCTGCACGAATTCAATGGCCTCCTGAGAAGTATTGATATTTTGGGCATGCAGGATAGTCCGACCATCCACATGATCATTGCCATCGGTGTCCCAGTACGCCAATATATGATTGTTTATCCAATTATAAGCAATGCATGCGATTGCTATGATTGCATGTTCATCGAATGCTCCACCGATAGTCTGAGCCGCTGTGCAATTAAATTTACTCGTCCTGCACATAGAAGGGTGGAAACCAAATACTTATCGATTGGATTCAATGCATTTTTAACGTTTTGTAAACCTCCATTGAACTCCGCAATAATATTACCTTCCGCAGCATTTAGTTGGGCTTGGTCAAGCATGAAATTACCTCAATAACAAGGGGTCAGAATTTGTAACATTTCAGTGAACATTCGCTCAAGTAGAGCATCAGCTTCCTATCAGCGAACCCGTTGCAGGGCGGTCCGGGTGAAATCACTTTCATCCAGATCATTCCCGAAGACATAATCCTCCCAGACTAGAACAGTGCTTTTCCCTGTCAGGTGATTTGACATGGTGATCTGCCTACTCCTCCATAACTTGTCAAGATACAGCTTGAAATCCTCCGCGACCATGGTTTTGAGATGTTCGTTGCGTCGGTCATAGTAGTGGACTTCCCTGATGCGCAGAGCCTCTTTGTCCAGCCAGATCAGCAAGCGCGAATAACCGGAATCCTCGAATTTGGGAACCCGTTCCAGAACATAGCATTCATAGTCGCCACAAGCCTCATCGCGCAGATAGGTGTGCTGGTATTTTTCGGGTTCGACCGTGCCTAAATCTTCATAGGAAAATTCACTGCCCATGAACGAGCCGGATTGATTGGATGAACTGATGCCCTTGACGCGTTTCAACGCCGGCAAATAGAGCCATTGCTGATCCTGTTTATCCTTGAAGGCATGAACCAGAAATGCCGTTCCCTTAACATCGCGGGGCTGATCGAATACAAACAGTGTCTTGTCGCCATCATTATCGGTTTCAAGGACTTTCAGCCGCAGTGCGCGCTCAATTTCACGGCCATTCTTGCTGCGGAGAGTCATTTTCATATTTGCAGTAAAGTTGTCGAAGCCCTTTGCGGATTCCCTTGCATCAGCGGCAATCTTTTCTCCAATCTCTTGCGGAGTCCCTTCATAGGCTTGGGCCATCTGAAAAACCGCAACCAAAATTAGCCCAATCAATGAACCTGTGATGCGTAATAATGACGTTTTTGGCATGGATTTATCCTCCTCTTGCTGCTCTTCAAACCAGTCGTCCACGAATAGCCTAGAGTACTTGCTAGGACAGGAACAATGATGATTTCAGCCAATTATAGCGAATTCACCATTTATTAATGCCCCAAACTCTTAAGAAGAGGCATTTGCGTTGAGGGAGTTGACAGCTATCTACATGAACTTGCAGACAAGCATTCTATGTTGTGTCACCCTCTCATAAATGCGGCATGCTTTTATACGGCAGTCGCAACCTTTAACGCTACCGGTTCAGGACGTACAATGATGCTTTCAAGCATGGCGAGATATTGAAAGCACCCGTGCCAATGTTTCATGTCCTGCTCAAGCCCAATCCAAATGCGGATCAATTTTTCGTTTGTACATCACTTATTCGCCTCTCCCCAAATATTGGGTGGTCTTTTTCAAGCTTGGTGCCAATCTCAAATTTGGGAAATGCATTTACCAGATCGTACATGTCTATCATTTCAATTTGCCTTGACACGTAACTTTGAAAAGTATCGTCGAGGTCTCCGCAAATGCTGTGCCGACCTTCCTCAATCGCAACCCTTGTAGTGACTCCGCTACCAGCAAAAAAATCCAGCACTGTTGACCCGGGATAAGAAAGAGCTCGAATCAACCGCTGGATGACTTGTCTTGGCTTCTGTGTCGGATGCCCGACACGTTCTGCCGAATTGCCGTTCAAACGGCCCATGCGCCATACATTTGTTGGATTGCGGCCTTTCTCCACACTTTCTGGGTTCAGTCGTTTATCCTTCATATATTGCCGTTTGGTGTCCTCGTCGTAAGGTTCGCGCACTGCGTCAAGATCGAAGTAATACTTTTTTGTTTTGGCAAACCATGCGATTTCTTCATGACGATTTGCAAAGAATCTCCGTGCGCTCATGCCATTTTGGTAATTCCAGATAATTAGATTGGCAAGCAGCATATTGCTTGTATTTCGCATGTGTTGAATAATTGACAGGAGATCACCACTGCCAGCCTCTCCCTGATATTGCAAGCCTCCAAAAATCGCAATGCTTCCTGTCGGGCTCAATACACGTTCCGCCTCCTTCAACCAGACAGAGGTCCATGCTATGTAATCATCATGCTTGTCCCAATCCGCCAGCTGGATGTTGTATGGCGGATCGCAAACGATCAGCTGGATGGAATTATCCGGCAATCGTGACAGCAGATCGCAACAATCTGCAGTCTCTATAACATGCGACGTGTGATTTGGAGCTTTCACGACAAGGTCGCGCAAAGACGAATGTTTCGCTCCATCCCTGTTCATTGCATTCATTGCTTTATATCCAGAATTTCTGTGTGAGCGATTAGCCATTTCCTCATTCCTCCGGCAAGGAGTCAGATAGGATTTCCAGTGATGTTTCAGCCACATTCCACAGGATTTTCCTCATTTTATCGGCGGGCCAGGGATCGCTTTGGAAATACAAAGATGCGGCCTGGAGCATTTGTATGTTTCCGTCCAGTTCAACAAGACGGTTGCGACAGTAATTCCGGTTGATTTCCATGCCGAAACTGCTTGCCGTGACCCGATCTATTCGGTTCATGCTACCAACATCATGCGGTATTCGTACCTTTCGACCGTCAGGTGCCTCTACAAAAAACGTACTGGTTGCAAAATTCGATCCCTGAAGAAAAACGACATATGGAAAATGCTGCTCATCCAGCATCAGGTTCCTGAATTCCTGGATGTTCTTGTGCACGCGCTCAATGGCATTTCCAGCCACCATTAAATCCGAATCCTTATTCTTGCCCTATTTTATCCCAGCCTTGATCTTCTCAACATCGTTTCCCTGGTGCTTGGATTCGCTCACTAGAACGATCCTGTATTTACCGGTATTATCAAGAACTTCAATGATCCCCCCGTCCGGCTTGATTCTGGAATTCTGAACGAAAAGAACTTTCCCGAGATTCGAATCTATTTCCTGCAAGCGCCGATTAATTTCTTGCTTGGGTATTTCACTTCGATGACGGAATGACAATGCTGGGCTACTGTTTTGCAGGGATTCGAAAATAGTTTTCATCACATTGCGGACAGAAAGGTCATGGCGTTTGGCGGCTTTGCCAAATATACCGACAGGCCCGCCAGCTAATTCTTGTTGGATTACCAAACGGCGAGATTGTCCCTTGCCTTTCTTCGGTGCTCCAGAATCTTTCTGCTCCATCTTGCACAGTTTGATATTTCCATTTTCGTAATATGTAGCAGAACAAAGTTGACTGTCCATAGCATCGCGACATCCTCAACTCTCAAAGTCCATGAACATGCTTCTTCGTAGCCAGTGCATTCCGTCTGTTCGCAAAGCCCTGTAGACCCCCAGTCACACACAAGGGAATCCGCCAAAATTGCCGGGTATTGATTCTTTGCACAAGGAAAGGCTACTGCCCGACCATAACACATGTCAAACAACAAGGCATTTCCCATAATTCTAAATGGCAGATTGCATCCAAAAACAGGAACTGGAAATGAAGATTTTGCTTCGAAGTTTCTCAATTATTCAAGTATCCCGCTGAACGGCAGACAAATGCCATATTCCGCTTTTTCCATGGCTTGAGTGGATGCAGTCAGCTCAGAGATGGAATGAAATGCAGAAATCAGTCGAAAACATTCCACTTTCCGCCAATCGCAGGCATTGCAAATTTCGAAGTGCTTTTTGAGACATGCTTCATTCAGCGCTCTGGCACTCTGACCAAGTTTGAAAAAAGCCAGTCAAGTTACTACAATAGCCAAATCTGCCTGATCCTGTAGTTATAACGATGTCTGCCCGAAAAATCCTGATATATCCTGACCCAAGGTTAAGAACACCTTGCGAGCCGGTCGCTGAGTTTGACCAAGCTCTCGAATCCCTGGTAAAAGACATGGCAGACACCATGTACGATGCCCCGGGCATAGGCTTGGCTGCAATCCAGATCAATGTTCACAAGCGCGTGATAGTCATGGATGTGTCAGAATCAAGAAATCAGCTGCAAGTGTTCGTGAACCCGGAGATCTTTGACCTGAATCAAGGAACACGGGAAGTAGAGGAAGGCTGTCTTTCGGTACCGGGTTTTTTTGTACCCGTGAAACGCCCCGAAAAAGTACTCGTCAAGGCACAGGACATACAGGGCAATCACTTTGAACTGGAAGCAGATGAAATGACGGCTGTCTGCATTCAACACGAAGTCGATCATTTGGATGGCAAAGTATTCGTCGATTACCTGTCAAGAATGAAGCGCGAGAGGATCCGGGACAAGCTCGTCAAGTCGCAGGCAGAACCTGAGGCTCGCGTAGCCTGATCAACCCAATCACCAATCCCTGCCTCCCATGCGTGTCGTCTTCGCCGGTACGCCGGATTTTGCAGTGCCCTCGCTCGAGGTTCTTCTCGATTCGTCCCTGGCAGATCCGGTTGCGGTCTATTGCCAGCCGGACCGTCCATCCGGTCGTGGACGAACAATTCGTCCAGGCCCAGTCAAGTCAAAAGCCACGAAAGCAGCGGTTCCTGTTTTTCAGCCTGAAAAGATCAATACCCCGGAGGCAATAGCACAACTGAAATCCCTGAAGCCGGATCTTGTGGTCGTGGTGGCTTATGGTGCCCTGTTGAAAAAACAGCATCTGGAGATTCCTCGCCTGGGCTGCTTCAACCTTCATGCCTCGCTGTTGCCGAGGTGGCGCGGGGCTGCCCCGATACAAAGGGCCATCGAAGCCGGAGACGCCATATCAGGAGTGAGTCTAATGCGCATCGTTGAAGAGCTTGATGCCGGCCCGATTCTTGCTCAGTCTGAAACCAGTCTCGATGAACATGTAACTGGTGGCTGGCTTCATGACCGGCTTTCCAGAATGGCCGCCGACCTGCTCATTCAGAACCTGCCTGCCCTGGCATCAGGGAAACTAACGGAGCAGAAACAGAATAGGTCTAAAGTTACCTACGCAAAAAAGCTAGGCAAGGAAGAATCATGGGTGGACTGGACAAATAGTGCCGGTCAGATCGAAAGGCGGATTCGTGCTTTCGTCCCATGGCCAGGCTGCATGTTTTCGATTGAAGGGAGACCCCTGAAGATCCTGAAGGCATCAGCCATTCCTCATCAGGAATCAGCCAGTCCGGGGCAAATACTGCAAGTTGGGCCGGAAGGAATCGTCGTGCAGTCCGGGAAAGGTGCAATCCGCATCGAAAAAGTGCAAAAACCGGGAGGCAAGGCTATGCATGTTGCAGATTATCTGAACGGACATTCGATGCATGCCGGCATCACCTTTGACACGCCAGAGAAAGGATAACGTCTCGGCACAGTTGGCAGCCAGTCAATTACCATCAAAGCATCTTTTAGCTGGACTGAAATGCAGGCTTTCCCCAATGCCACGTTTAAGGCAACGCCCCGGAGTACAGTGGATGCCTTCATTGTGGCCACCCAGACCGGCGTATCCTCATAATCCCTGCCGCTTCAGACGGGGAGCTCTTCATGGTCAACAGCTCGAAGTACGCATGACAAAACCATATAAGAGAAGTATTTCGGACTCTGCCAAGAGCAATTTTCACCCCGTGGCGGAAGCTGCCGAAGTGGTTCGGCGTGTCGTTGATCATGGGGAATCGCTCGACCGGCTGCTTGTCCAGTCCAATCTGTCAGGCCAGAGGAGCGAGCCCGTCTTCCGGGAAATAGCCTATGGGACCTGTCGTCATTTTCCCCATATTGACTGGCATCTTGGAATGCTGCTTGAGCGTCCGCTCAGGAAGAAGGATCGGATTTTGCATTTTTTGATGGCGGTCGGGGTATACCAGATTGAGCACATGCGTACCCCGGATTACGCCGTCTTGAATGAAACAGTCAGGGCCGCTTCCAGTTTGGGTCGCGACTGGGCCCGAAAACTCATTAACGCTGTACTTCGCAACTATCTTCGAGAACGCAATCCCGGCAAGCTACCGGAAATGCCAGAACATCAGGTCCATGCCTTTACCGAATTCTTGTTTGATCTAATCAGGTCGGATTGGCCAGAACGCTATCTTGAGATTGCCAAGGCATCGAATGCCCGCCCTCCCCTGACCTTGCGTGTCAATCTGGCCAAAACCTCCCGCGACAAGGCAATACAAGCTCTAAAGGAAAATGCCATGGCATGTACGGCCACCAGGGATAGCCCGGCTGGTCTCACTCTGTCTTCTCCTGTGCCAGTCAAGCAGATTCCGGGATTCTGCCAGGGCGAAGTCTCTGTGCAGGACGAATCGGCACAACTGGCCGCTTTGGAGCTGGGTTGTGATACGAACCTGAATGTGCTGGATGCCTGTGCAGCCCCGGGCGGAAAGACAACACACCTGATTGAGCTGCTTGGGGAGGGCCGTAGCATTACCGCAGTCGATCTGGATTCCCGATGTACGCTGATCCATCAAAACCTCGCAAGACTTGGGCTTAATGCAAACGTTGTGGCGGGCGATTTGCTGAAACCCGAAACCTGGTGGGACGGCAATCCCTACGACCGAATATTGCTTGATGTTCCTTGTTCCGGAAGTGGCGTCATTCGACGCCACCCGGATATCAAATACCGCCGCAAGCCTCGGGATCTGGATACACTGCATGATCTACAGGCAAGCCTGCTGGCATCGGTTTGGAAACTGCTATGTCCCGGGGGACATGTGCTGTATGTGACCTGCTCCATCCTTCATCGGGAAAATGATGGCGTGATTGCAGACTTTGTCGCTCAGGGCGACGATCGTGAAGTGCTGGCCATTGAAAAAATCCCGGGGGTTGCAACGCGCTTTGGAATGCAGCGATTGCCCGGTTTTGGGGATGGCGATGGATTTTATTATTGTAAAATCCGAAAACCGCTTAGAACAGCAGGCGAATGAAAAAGATAATCATATTAGGCTGCGGTCAGGTTGGCACTTCGGTCGCTGAAACTCTTTCCAGGGAAGACAACGACATCACGCTTGTTGACCGCAAGGCTTCCATCTTGAGCGATCTACAGAACCGCATCGATATCCAGACTGTGCAAGGCGATGCGGCCTCGCCCGAAATCCTCGGCCAAGCCGGTGCCGTGGATGCCGATTTGATACTGGCGGTAACTGACTCTGACGAAGTCAATATTCTGGCTTGTCGAGTTTCTACCCAACTCTTCAATACGCCAACCAGAATCGCCCGAATTCGCTCAGCCAGCTATCTGGAGCACGCGCAACTGTTTGAGCAGGATATCGACCACATTATCAGTCCCGAGAATATTCTGACTAACCAGATCATGAAACTGATCGAATATCCGGGTGCCTTGCAGGTGCTGGACTTTGCCCATGGGAAAATTCGTCTGGTGGGGATTCGCGCCCATTACGGCGGAGCGCTGGTTGGACATGCCATCAAGGAGCTGAAGCATCATTTGCCAAAAGTGACTTCCAGGATAGCTGCAATCTATCGCGAAAACAGGGCGATCATCCCAACCGGAAAGACCGTCATCGAGGCCAATGACGAGGTATTCTTTATCGCCAGCCGAAATGATATCTCGTTGATGATGCAGGAGTTGAAAAGCGCCGAAACCATCAGCCGGGACGTATTTATCGCAGGGGGCGGCAATATCGGCTTTACGCTGGCAAAGAAACTGGAGGAAAGTGGCCAACAGGTCAAACTCGTTGAAAAGGACGAAGCAAGAGCAAGGCAGGCTTCGGAACGACTCAATAAAACTATCGTGCTGCATGGCGATGCTGCTGACGAGGAATTGCTGCGCCAGGAAAGCATCGATGCAACCCAGATGTTCTGTGCCCTGACCAACGAAGACGAGGCCAATATTCTGGCTGCCATGCTGGCCAAGCGCCTTGGTGCAACCCGGGTTATGTCACTGATCAACAAAACCATGTATATCGAGCTGGTCGAAAGCATGCTGGACATCGCCATATCGCCAAGACTGTCAACCGTCAGTGAGCTGTTGTCACATGTACGCCGGGGGGACGTGGTGGCCGCACACACATTGAGGCGGGGGGCAGCTGAAGCCATCGAAGCCATCGTCCACGGAGACAGCAAGACATCAAAGCTGGTGGGACGAACGGTAAAGCAGCTGAAGCTGCCTCAGGGCGCTGCGCTGGGGGCTCTGATGCGTGATGAGCAATTGATCGAGATTGAAGACGATGTCACCATTGAAGATGGCGATCATGTCATTATTTTCATGGTTGACAAAGCACGTATTCATGATGTCGAACGGCTGTTTGAAGTTTCAGCCACATTCTTTTAATTCCGCGCGGCATTACTATGACACCGCATGGCGTTTTCAGGATTCTGGGTATCCTGCTGGCCTACTTTGCGCTGTCCTTTCTGACTCCGGCAACAGTGTCTCTGCTTTATCAGGACAATCATCACTGGGTCTTCATCATCACGTTTGCAATCACTCTAGCCAGTGCATTGGCGTTGTGGTGGCCATTTAGACGCTATCAGGATGAGTTGAGATTCAGGGAAGGGTTTCTCATTGCAGTGCTAGTCTGGGTGGTGCTGTCCATATTTGCCGCAATTCCGTTTCTGTTATGCGCTGTATTGGACCTCAGCTGGGTCGATGCATTGTTTGAAGCGACTTCAGGACTGACCACGACAGGATCAACGATTCTGGTCAATCTGGAGGAACTCCCACATTCGATATTGTTTTATCGTCAGCAGCTGCAATGGCTGGGCGGCATGGGACTGGTAGTGCTTGCGGTTGCGATACTGCCAGCCCTGGGGGTAGGTGGTTTACAGCTGTACCGAGCTGAAACCCCCGGACCAATGAAGGACAGCAAGCTGACGCCGCGAATTCGCGAGACCGCCAAGGCCATGTGGTATATCTATTTATCGCTGACCTTCATCTGCGCTGTTGCCTACCTTGGTGCCGGGATGTCTCTATTCGATGCCATCTGCCACGCCTTCTCCACAGTCGCGATCGGCGGATTCTCCACCTATGACGGCAATCTCGGTCATTTCGACAGCCGGGCGATTTATCTGGCTGCCTCCATTTTCATGATACTGGCGGGGCTCAATTTCGCCTTGCACTACATGGCAGTTCGCTCGGGGCGAATGTCGATCGGAAAATGGATCCGGGTCTATCTTCAGGATCATGAAGCGCGCACCTATCTATCCATTATCGGAATTGCCGGACTGATCACCATTCTTGTATTGCTGACCCATCAAACCTACAGCAATACCCTGGATAACTTTATTCATGGATTCGTACAGACCGTCTCGATAGTCACCACCACCGGTTTCACCACTCAAGACTTTAGTCTATGGCCCGCATTCATCCCGTTTTTCCTGATTCTCCTGAGCACTTCCGGAGGCTGTGCAGGATCCACCGGAGGCGGCATGAAAACCATCCGAATTATCCTGCTGTTCAAGCAGGGCATGCGCGAGATATCAAGACTTGTACATCCTCATGCGATCATTCCGACCAAGATTGGAGACAAGCCAGTCAGCGAAGATGTCAACAATGCGGTATGGGGATTTCTGTCCCTGTACATATTTTCCTTCACCGTTTTGCTGTTGGCGATGCTCGCAACCGGTCTTGATCTGGTGACTGCCTATTCATCGGTGATTGCCTGCCTGAACAATCTTGGTCCGGGGCTTGGGGGCGTCTCGGAAAATTTTGCCGGCATCAGCGATATCGGAAAAATCATCCTGACTCTGGCCATGCTCTTGGGGCGGCTCGAGCTATATACGCTACTGGTCCTTTTTGCTCCGGTATTCTGGAGAGGCTGAGACCTCTTTCAAACAAGGCTCAGGCATCCTGATCCAGCCAGCCGTTCACGAGCTGGATATCGTTCTCGTCAAGGTCACCTATGGCCTTTTCCAGTTCAAGCAGGGATATGATGTAGTTGTAGCGGGAATTCAGGTAATCCGTTCTTGACTGCGAGAGATTCCGCTGTGCATCGAGTACATCAATATTTGTGGTCAGGCCAGCTGCGTACCCTTCCTGTTTCGCAACCAGTGCACTTTCGCCAGCGACAATCGCTTCGCTCAGAGCTTCGGCCTGGGAAATATTGCTGTTTATTTCCAGATAGGCTGCGGTAGCTTCAGAACGTGCATTAACCCGGGCCAGATCAAGTTCTTCCAAGGCGCGGTTATAGAGAATTCCAGCCTGCTCAGAGCGTGTCGACAATCCACCGGTGAACAAGGGTATGTTGACCTGCAAATATATGGATGCATTGTCTTTCGTATAGTCGTTAACACCACCTATGGAAGTTGATCGGTTACCTCCAACCGACATTGATGGGTATGTCGCATCTTTCAGTTTCTGCAACTCATACTCGGCCAGCCTTAGATCAAGCGATTTCACCTGAACCTCCAGGTTATTCGCTTCGGCCTGATCAACCCATTCGTTGATCGATTCCGGATCGGGAGATGAAAGCAGTGCGTTGCCCAAAAGCGGAGTCAGGGATTGTGGCGTTTGGCCAATCATTTGTCGAAGTCGCGAAATGCTGTTTTTCAGGGCATTGTCTGCCTGGATAGCATTTGCCTCTGCCTGCTTGAGTCGTGCTCTGGCGTCGAACAGGTCTGCCTGGGTTCCGAGTCCAACCTCTAGCCGTCCTGCAGTGAGATCTAGTTGACGGCGAATGGCGATAATGTCGACTCTTGCGACTTCACGGCGATCCTGGGCCGCAAGCACATTCAGATAACGTCCGGCAACTCGAAGAATCAGGTCCTGGAGCGATTGCCTAAGCATGATTTCGGAAGCTGACTTTGCAGTTTCGGCCTGGCGCACCCGAGTTCGCAGCACTCGATCATAGATTGGCGCTTCGACCCGGAGATCCAGCAAATGATCCTTGTGATCCTCCCAGTTATCCATATCCGTGTCATCGGTCATTTTATGACCCAGCCTTCCGGCCATTGAGACATACCCTTTCCATTCAGATCTGGTAATTGCCGGATCAAGCATCACTGCCTGATGACGCAACACTTCTGCATGATAGGCAGGATCATTCTCGAGTGCCAGCCGATACACTTCGTTGATGTCCCAGGTCGAAGCCCGAACTGGGCTCAGGCAAACCACGGCCAAAGTTAGCAACCACAGTCCCTGCCACATTTTTTTCACCCTATTTTTCACTACATGCGGTGTGTGCAATCGACCTTCATTAAAACGTGAAGATCACCGGTTCCTGAACATGATCAAGGCGCGGTGCTTCGGTTTCAAACAGGCTCTTGATATTCCCGTCCTGATCGCAGATGACTGCCTGCATGGTCGGGGCATGTCCCTGAATACCGACAATGCGCCCCGTCCTGTTGACCATCGGCAAAAACAGTGGAGACAGCTCGGGAACGGAACCGGTGACCAGGGATCGATCAAACCGTCCGGCATTTTTCGACTCAAGGGAGCAGTAGTCAAAGCAGTCAGCCTCGACGACCTCAACATTGTCAATATTAGCCCTTGCGAGATTGGTTCGGGCGGATTCAGCCAGCCTTGGGTCTATTTCCAGGCTAATCACCCTTTTGCACAGCCTTGCCAGAACAGCGGTTGAATAACCGGTTCCGGCACCTACTTCCAGCACCCTGTGTTCGGAATCCAGATCAAGAGCATCAATCATTCTCGCAATCACCTTGGGTTCCAGCATGGTCTGATGTTCGCTGATCGGTATGGCCATGTCCGCATAGGCAAATTCGAAATAAGGCTCGGGTACAAACTGATCACGCACAATACTGTCAAAAGCAACGAGGATATTTCGATCCAGTACATTCCAGGTTCGGATTTGCTGTCCGATCATGTTGATTTGCGCACTTCGAATAGTCATTTCAGTTATCCTTGCTGACCGGCGATTTCATAACATGCGGAACCATGTGGTTATGTCATAGATAAGCATCGCTTGATTTCGCGCTGAAGTGGTTGCAGACATGTTCCCGGTATCTTGAATTTTACTGCATTGCACAGAGAAAACGGATGGAGGACCATCCCACGCCAATTTACTGATGCGTGTACATCAGCATGGATCATTAATGGCCCAGCCATGGTGTATTTTTCCCGCATTCTTGTGAATCAAGGCCGCTATCCAGAGAATTCAGTTAGCGTGAGACCACCCTGCCCCCAGCGGCGTCAAGATCTTCATCAGGGATTTTGCTGATCAGGATGCTTCTCTTTACCCTTCATGCACAGCTTAGCTGTCGCTTGCCTCGCCTGACAGGATCTCCCACAAGCGCTTGTATCCACTTCCCGAGAGCGGAGCGTCTTCCGGCTTTACTCCTTCCCATTCACTATTGCCTAGTTGCTTCAGAAAATCCCGGGCCTTGCCAACCGAATATCTGCCTTCATTCTCAGGCGATATATCCCGGTATAGCTGGCCCAGGTCCTCTGCAACGCTTCGAGGCACCGAGTTCATACGCATCAGCACGGCATCCTCACTTCTCACGCCATGATAAATCATTGCCGGAAGGGCGTTAATTCGCCGCTGTTCCTTCTCGGATAATGTTTCGAAGTCGACACCTGAAATCTTGCTGAGAGCAGAAATTCCCCATGTTCCACTATTGACGATCGTACGATATATCGCCCTGCAAGCATCCGTCAGGGCGGCAGTTCCTGCTTCATCATCCTTCTCGCGGCTGAAATATTCCCGAGCTATGGCATCGATTCCCTTTCCGTTAACCCAGTCGTTCGTGATATCAGATATTCGGCGCTGATCAATTCCTCTGTCGCTCAATTCTTGCAGGTATTGATTGAGTTGCGGAACCTTAAACATGACTCCAAGCAGGTCTGCCATTCTCCCGCCATTGCCGAACAGGCTTTCCGGTGCCCAGTCGGAAGCCGTGAGCCTTTGTTCCAGGTTTCGCAGTTCGCCGAATGCCCTCTGAACACCTTCAGGTGAAAAACCAGTCGAGTCCGCAAGTTCCGCTGTCCCGGGGGACATATTGGCCAGATTCCGTGCGTAGCTGTGTGTGGCTTCGAGAAGGGCATCTGCCTTCTGCCTCTGCTCGGGATCATTGCGCATAGAGGCATATCCGTAGGTTTGCCTCAGAAGCTGCTCTGAATCGGACAGCACCTCATCCAGATTCTTCTTTTCAGCCCACAGGTGGGCGATATAGCACCGAAAATCCACCCACTGGCCCTGCCACAGTACCTCTGACAGCCTTGACAGGTTGCCCTGGGTCGCCAGTTCATCCAGTTGTACCACAAGGCGGGAAACCAATGCACCTGTACTGCGGCTTACAAATTCGATCAACGCATTACGGTCGGTTCCCTCGGCGAGTCCGACCACGCCAACGCTGTCATGGCCAATTCTTCCTGCGCGTCCTGCGAGATTCCAGAAATCCCTCGGCGATATTTCCACCGAAGCAGAGCCCTGTGGCACATAACGGGAGGACAGGAACACCGATGAAATCGGGAAGTTGATTCCCTGTGCAATTGTTGATGTGGAGCACAACATCCGGAGGCTGCCTGTTTCCGCAAGCCATTCCATTAGTGCCCGGACATCGTCGGAGACCCCCGCGTGGTGGACACCTACTCCTTTTTCAAGCATGTCGATCAGCTTGAAGTCGTCGCTGATCTCGGTTCGCAGGAAGTCCTGTACCAGCTTGATGTCCTCTGGCACCTTGTCCACCCCGGAAAGGCTTTGTGTCGCTTTCTCAGCCATTTTCCATACAGTGGAAATCTTGTTGGCTACCACGATGCTCGTACCGCGAGCCGACATGACCGTACCCATCGCTGCTGTCTGCAGACCGACTCCTTTCTGTTCGTTCTTTATGAGCACCTGGCTCTTTGGAATATCAATCGGCTTTGTCTGGCCGACACGATGACTGCCATGAAGAGGCATGGCTTTTCCGGTTGCAGTCAGAGTCTCGAATTCAAGGCGCCACCCTGCATGTACGCTGTCATCCGCGACTGCCCGGTAGAGGCCGATGATTCGTTCATTCGGTTTCCAGGGTGCCGTGCCAAGACTGATCGCATGGCCTGCATCGATATCATGTGCCAGCCAGCGTGCTATGTTCTCTGATTTTTCTACATAAGGCATCAGCAGAAGAAAATTTGCCTCTGGACAATCACGCTTGACAGTCGCCAACAGAAATTCGATTCGCAGTCCCCGGCTGACCGATTCCATGTTGTGGGCCTCGTCCATCACAACCAGGGCGAGGGGGCGTTCCACTTTCTTGTTCCTGATCACCAGCGTTATCTTTTCAGGTGTCGCCACCAGGACATCGAAGGGATGCTCCCGGTCGGCAAGCAGCTCTTCCTCGAAAGCGTCCATGTCAACTGCTGCCGTCAGCTGTTCAACTCGTAATCCAATAGGCTCGAAGTCTGATCGCAGACGCCTGGTGATTTGCGCTGACAATGCCCGGGTTGGTGCAACGTAAGCAACCCAGCCCCCATCGACTTGAAACTGATTCAATGCCTGGAGCATGCGGAACTGTGCGAGTAGCGTCTTCCCTCCTGAAGTTGGCATGTCAACGACGATGGCGGTCTTTGCCTGGTCAAGCAGCCCCTGCTCAAGCAGGGCAGCGCGTTGCGGAGGCAGGAGTTCGAACATCGCGCGATGCTCTCGGTGCGTAAGAGAGTTTACGAATTCTGAAGTCCGTGAGTTGACCGCACGAGTTGCCCACCAGAGCGAATTCGTCACCATGATCCGCGCTGTGGCATGTAGCCAGCGAAGCACTACCTCGTGTTGCGCATCTCCCGATGCACTCGCAGCCTGTATGCCGGCCTCAAAGTGCTTGTCGAGCATTCCAAAAGGATCGCCAGGGGTCCCCTGCAAAATGTACTTTGCAAGTATTTCGGTGCCCTTGGCCCAGTTGTAAAGAGCTGCCAGCCGAAGGGCAATTGCCCGATCCTCGGCATTAGAACCGCTGTCTAGACGACTTTTTTCGTGTAGTTTCTGGTCGTTGCGCAAGCCCGCGATGATCTCGCGAACCCGGTCCAGATCATCCCAGCCCGACTTGCGGTAGAGACGAATCCAGCAGTCGAATAGCCTGTACAGGATTCGACGGTCCCATTCCACGCTTGCAGCGCTCGGTGCCCTTGTCGCTTGTTCCTGTTCCCGATACCAGCGCCGTAGATCGGAATAGCGGTCTCCACAGTATGCTATTGAAGAGAGTTGAAGCACGAAAAATAGGCGATCTAGCGTCCCTGTTGGGACAGGAAGGAGGCGGCGGATGTCGAAGGCTCGAAATGATGCGGCTACGCACTGATCACGGAGAATCTGGTTTTCTCCGGCAGGACGGCTGAGTTCATCAAGCCCTTCGATGGCGGCCAACTCATATGCAAGAGCCACTCGTTCCAAACAGGGCTCACCCTCAAAACCATCAGGGAATGAGAAACTGATCTGTCTTCCGAGTGCACGCTGAGCCAGATTCTGATGGACAAGATTTTTCGCTCTTTCAATTCTTTCGGCACCGATGGCAGCAACCGCCCAATGCTCATTCAATGCCTCCAGTGCCTTGTTGGACAGGCTCATCAATACGCTCCTGCCCGTCCTGAAATCATCCTCTCTCCAATCCTGTCAATTGTTCCCTGTGGCAGGTAAAGAGCGAACAGTTCGATACACATTCCGTCAGGGCATCCCTTGTCAAGGGCCTTGACCCGCGATCCAAGGTCATTCTGATTTGGTTCCACGTCTCGGACAAGAAATCCGAAGATGTGAACGTCTGACGAATTCTGTAGGTATCTGGCTGTCGCGGTCCTGAACCGATGGAGCCATGGTGTCGATATGGCATGGTGACCGAGATACTTGACGAGATCGTCACGGGTAGCCAGATTGTCCCGCAGATCTTCCATTTGTCGCTTCAAGCCAGTGGGGCCGTACATGATCCCGGGAGGGTATTTCTTCTCGCTGGATGTCTTGACTTCGCCAAATGCAAAGCAGTCGCCGCTGTCATCGATCCCGAAACCAACCAGATCGGCACCGGGCAGACTGGACCCGCGCTTCTTCTGACTCCGTTCATTCGGCCAGGGAAAGCAGCATGATCGGTGGTCTGAAAGATAAGCCAACGCTATCGCCTCACCCACACGCCAATTCTCGACCTTATCAGGGTTTTCCAGCAGGCGTTTGAGACTGTCCTGGACAAAGCCGGTCTCCGCCAACCCTGCGAAGATATTTCCAATATTGTTCTTGCCTTCGTCATCGAAGAGCACAGTTGCTACCCGATCATCCAGTGCGGCATTCAATTCTTCGTTCGACCATTCCAAACCAACCCCTGTACATGGCGGTTGACCGAGATCGTAGAGTACATTTCCGGCATCAACCTTCATTGGTTACTTACCTCGTAAGTGTTTGCAAAAAAAGTACGTAAAAACAATTCAGTCTTTGTCATTTTCCATCATTTCGATCCTTCCAGAAAATACCTGATCATGGTGAGACTTCACTGTTACTGCCACGCTCGACCCAGCTTGTTTCTGGCTATCAGATTAGGGAATTGCAGACAGGCCTTTCCAGTAGCCGTGAAGGATGATGGCAATGAGGTTCATTTCGAGGAAGGTCATGCTCATTTTCATTCTCTTCAACCCTCTATCTCACTGATACCGTGCATTGCGGAATTCATTTACTCCTCACTCGGCCGTTGAGTCGTTCAAACAACCAGGGATACTTTCCTATCCGGGCGGATATTTGGCTACTTTCAACCCGACTTCCATCCCTCTTGCGGTATATTCTCCGTTGATGCACGCGATCGGCTATCTCCTGAATGGCTATCCATGCGTTGTCGTTTGCTGCCAGGATGTCCAGCATCTCCTGGTGAAGGATTGTTTTTCGCTCATGGCTTGTTTTGTCATGGATTTTCGATTTCACCGCGAAGTATACATCCACTGTCAACAACTCGCCATGACGAGTGACCTTCCCTGACTCTCTCTTAAATGCAAAATGGGTTTAGCACTCTATACAATCTGTCGTTTGCGTTGCTTATCAATCTATTGAACGGAGTCATTTTCGGAATGCCGCCAGTAAATATATCAAGGAACAGAACGGGCAAAAATTCCTTACTAAGGAGTCGATGCTGCCAAAGACATTACTGCCTTCGAGTAGAGCTTCAAGCTTTTGTTGTTTTCATGAATATATCACGGGCTACGACCGTGGTGCAGGCTCTAAAAGGATTTTAGCCGTACCGGATTAATTTGCTTTTGTATAGGCTTGCATACGTTTTTGTTTTTTCGTTCAGGGGTTTGCCTGGAAGAACAACCCAGTGTATCGTATGGCATGATGCAAAACATACAGCACAGCTTCTTCCTATGAATTGCCATGCACTGACGCTTCCTCTGGCTTGTATGTGAGGTTCCGACTTGAACAGACAACTAACTGCAATCGTTGAGCGAGAAGGAGAAGGCTATGTTGCGCTTTGCACAGAACTTGATATCGCAAGCCAGGGCGATAGCGTGACGGAAGCTCGCAACAATCTTGCCGAAGCCCTCGCTCTTTTCCACGAAAGCGCACCGCCCGAGGAAATCGACCAGCGCCTGCAATGCGAAGCATGATTCGAATCATGGTCGATTACGAAAGCAATTCGCAGTCAAGCCGCAATCACAAGACTTGTGTCGTTTTCTGAAAGCAGTCTCTGGAACGGTTTTGGCGGCGCCCGGTCGGTTATGAAAGTATCGATGTCCTCGACATCGCAGACCTTTACCAAAGCATGGCGACTGAACTTGGTGTAATCCGCCACGATATTCACCGAAGCCGCCTGCCGTATCACCGCCCGGGAAAAATCCGCTTCGTCCAGTCCGAAATTCAGCAATTCGTTTTCAGCATTGATGCCGCCGATGGACAAGATGGCATGGCGAACATTGAAGCGGCGAACAAAGTCAATCGCTTGGGGGCCAAATGTAGCCAGCTGGTCGCTACCGACTTCACCACCGACGAGATAGACCTTACTGGTGCCCTGACGTGCCAGAATACGACCGATTTCGGTTGAATTCGTGACAACATGAAGACCCTGTTTTCCGGAAAGCGCCACAGCCACATAAGCAGTGGTCGAACCAGTGTCCAGCATCAATGTGTCCCCGTCCTCTATCATTTCGGAAACGGCCCTGGCAATGGCCTGCTTTGCAGCACGGTTTTCCCCCATGCGTCGCTCCATGGGCGCTTCTTTAAGACGATCCGGAAGAACGATTCCGCCATGGACTTTCTCTACCTGTCCCCGGTCCACCAGGGGACGAATGTGGCGACGCACTGTTTCATCGGAGACTCCGAGCCGTTCCGCAAGCTCCGTAATGGAGCATGACCCCCGGAGAGTCGCTAGACGGAATATCTCGGCCTCATGCCTTGACAGAGGCTTCATTGTCTTGCTCCCTTGAATTGATCACGTGCACCATTCTTCATTCACTGTCAATCCATCCCGCCTCAAAGCCGATATAAAGTGATGTTTCAATATAATTCCACAAATAATAATGCATTTTGTGATTTTTTTATGGAATTATGTGGATAATAAAGTTACATTTGCCATAGGAGAGCATGCGGAAACCGACATGTGATCCGAACTGTTCTTGATTAAACATTCATACTGGAAAGAGGAGCATCATGCCAAAAACCCGTAATCGTTTCTTTATTTCGCTGGTGGCCGGTGCCGCCATGCTCGTCGGCACTTCAGCTCAGGCAGAAGTTGAATCGACCGACCCGATCATTCTCACTCTGCATGACTGGACCGGGCAATACATTACCACCACCATCATGGGCAGGGTATTGCAGGAGATGGGCTACAACATCAAGTATCAGCAAGCCGACTATCTAGCCCAATTTGCCGGGCTCGAATCCGGCGACTTGCATGTCGCTATGGAAATGTGGGAAACCACTGGAAAGGATGCCATGGAAAAAAGCCTTGCCACCGGAAACACCGTCGATCTTGGCGAGACCGGCATGCAGGCCATCGAGGAATGGTGGTACCCGATTTACATGAAGGAAAAATGCCCGGGGCTGCCAGACTGGACAGCATTGAACGACTGTGCAGAGGCATTCTCGACGGCTGAAACAGCGCCAAGCGGCAGGTATCTCGGCGGCCCCGTGACCTGGGGCGGCTACGATGACGAGCGTGTTGAAGCTCTGGAGCTGGACTACGAGGTGGTTCATGCGGGCACTGACGCCGCATTGTTCGCAGAGCTCGAATCGGCCTATCAGCGCAAGGCTCCCTGGCTCGGCTGGGTCTACACGCCACACTGGGCTCCGATAAAATTCGAAGGAGAATTCGTGGAATTTCCCACTTACAGTGACGAGTGCTACACCGACAAGTCCGTAGGAATCAATCCGAACATGGCTTATGACTGCGGAAAACCTCGTGGGTGGATCAAGAAAGTGGGCTGGAAAGGCGGCGATAGCAAATGGCACTGTGCCTACGATGCCATCCGTGCATTCACTATCGACAATCAGGCCATGGGAACCATGGTCGGCGAGGTCGATCTTGATGGCAAATCGGTTGAAGACGTGGTTGAAAATTGGTTGAATGCCAACAGGGATACCTGGACTGCATGGACCCAGTGCAACTGATGCCGCTCTGCATCGACTGATAAGCTGATGCCCTGCGTTTCCGGGGCCTTGATTGGCCCCGTATTTTCTGTCTGGCAAATGCGGGGCGCATGAAGCTGTCCCGAGCCTATCAGCCTGCGATTTATCATCGATCCCTGTGTGGCGCTTCGGCGTACAGACTGGTACGCCATAAGCTCGACCGTATTGCCATGCCATGACCGAGCACGCGAGCTTGCGGACATTCCTGCCTCATGCGTCAGGCCATTATCGGACATTATGGATTTGGATGACCTTTGCTGCAGGATCAGTACTGGTTGCTGGATTTGGAGAGTACTGGTCATGGGCAGTCAATTTTCCTAGAGACTGGATCGTTCCGCTGCGTTTCTGGATCAGCGATTTCATGGAATGGCTGATCAAGGACCTGGATTTCGGGCTGTTCACGTTCAAGGAGATGACACGGTCGATCACCTGGCTTCTGGAATGGCCGTTGGCCTTCGCCAGCGGACTCCTGGTCACTGGATTTTCCTTTTCCACTGATCCAACCGCTGAGGCGGTGCTGCACCCTCTGCCCTGGATAGCGCTGATCGGCGTGGCCATCATTGTCGGACACTGGGTCCGGGACTGGAAACTGGCACTGCTGGCAGGTGCATGCATGGCCTATCTGGCAATTTTTGGCCGCTGGGAGAGTGCCATGGTGACCCTGAGTGCGATCTTGATCGCCGTGCCGCTCGGCATCATCGGCGGATTGCTGATCGGCATTCTGGCTCATCGCTCCGCCTCGTTCGGCCGGTTTATCGAACCGGTGCTTGACCTGATGCAGACGACTCCGGTTTTCGCGTACCTCGTTCCAGTCCTTTTCCTGTTCGGATTCGGACCGGTAGCCGCCATGATCGCAACCATGATCTACGCCACGCCACCCATGGTCCGAGTAACCATGCTGGCACTATCCCGAGTGCCTACCGAATCTATCGAAGCCGGCCTGATGCTGGGCTGCACCCGTCGTCAGCTGCTCTGGAAGGTGATGATTCCGTCGGCTTCGCCGGGCCTGATGGTAGGCATCAATCAGGTCATTATGCTATCGCTCAACATGGTGATCATCGCATCCATGATTGGCGCCGGAGGGCTCGGCTTTGACGTGCTGTCTTCACTGAAGCGCCTGGCGATCGGTTCCGGACTCGAAGCAGGCATTGCCATCACTCTGCTGGCTATTGCACTTGATCGCCTCAGCCAGGCCTTCGCACGCCGCCGGCCTGAAAAGCAAAGAGCGGGAGACACATGGATTCATCGCCATCCCCATCTGACCGTGGCAGCAGCCTTGCTGCTAGGCACGTGGATCATCTCGACATACCTGCCGTTTGTCAGAACCTATCCCGAAAGCTGGGCCATTACCACCAGCGGGTTTTGGGAAGAT
Organism: Gammaproteobacteria bacterium; assembly: GCA_026709505.1. Lineage (GTDB taxonomy): Bacteria > Pseudomonadota > Gammaproteobacteria > Arenicellales > Poriferihabitantaceae > Poriferihabitans. The sequence goes on from JAPOSW010000066.1 coordinate 48,421, forward strand.
TTGGTGAAATGGATCAATGTCAACTATTTCGATCAGCTTGAGTCGTTCAAGAATTTCCTGCTGTTGAATATCCTGATTCCGGTGAAGCGATTCATGCTGGCAACGCCCTGGATCGTGGTGGTTGTCTTCGTAATGCTGCTGGGCTATCGCCTGGGCGGGTGGAAGCTGGCCCTGCTGACGGCATCGCTCGCCCTTTTCATCGCATTCACTGGCGGATGGAAGAAGGGCATGGTGACGGTTTACTTGTGCGGCATATCAGTGGTTTTTGCATCGATGATTGGCATCCCCATTGGTATCTGGTCGGCGCACAGCGAACGAGGGAACCGCATCGTACAGGCATGCATTGATACGCTGCAAACTCTGCCGTCATTTGTCTATCTGATACCGGTGGTCATGCTGTTTCGAGTCGGCGATTTCGCCGCCATGCTGGCTATCGTTGCTTATGCCATAGCACCGGCAATTCGCTATACCAGCCACGGCATCCGCCAGGTTCCCACCCAACTGATTGAAGCGGCCGAGATCTTCGGGTGCACCCGTGGGCAGATTCTGCGAAAAGTAAAGCTCCCCGTGGCACTGCCGGAAATTATGCTGGGCATTAACCAGACCATCATGATGGCTCTGTCCATGCTTGTCATTACGGCTTTGGTCGGCACGCGTGACCTCGGCCAAGAGGTTTATATCGCGCTGACCAAGGCGGATACAGGACGCGGGCTGGTTGCCGGCATATCGGTAGCCGCCATTGCCATTATTTGCGACCGCCTCATCAAGGCCTGGGTCGCCAAGCGGCGCGTCAAGCTTGGACTTGACGAGAACTGAATTTATTCCCAACCTTCATACACCTATTCATGACCGGCATTATCGATCAAATCAAGCGGCTTGGGCTCTGGGACGGGCCGGTAGAGCCTGAACCCGTTTCAGGAGGCATCACCAATGAAAACTTTGTCGTTGAATCCGGCGGCCGTCGGTACTTCGTCCGCACTGGCGAGGACATTCCGGTACACGGAATACTGCGCTTCAACGAACTCGCCGCAAGTCAAGCTGCATATGCGGCCGGACTGTCCCCGGCGGTCATTTATCACGAACCCGGAATAATGGTGCTGGAACACATAGAGGGCATGACATTCAGTGAAGAGGACGTCTGCAAGACCAGTAATCTGGAACGCATTCTGCCGCTGGTTAGAACTTGCCACCAGGAAATTCCCCGGCATCTTCGAGGACCCGTGCTGATGTTCTGGGTGTTCCATGTGGTACGTGACTATGCTGCCACACTGGAAGCTGACGGTAGCCGGATGAAGAGCAAACTGCCAGAGCTGCTTGATTTGGCACAGAAACTTGAGGAGGCTGTAGGACCTGTGGATATCGTATTTGGGCACAATGACCTCCTTGCTGCCAATTTCATTGATGACGGAAAAAGACTATGGCTGATTGATTTTGATTATGCGGGTTTCAACAGCCCGCTGTTTGACCTGGGCGGCCTGGCTTCCAACAATGGCCTTGACGAAAATCAGGAACGCTGGCTGCTCGAATCCTATTTTGAAAAGCCAGTGGATGAGCGTTTGTGGGTCGCTTACAGCGCCATGAAATGCACTTCGCTTTTACGCGAGAGCATGTGGAGCATGGTCTCGGAGATTCATTCCGCCCTGGATGTAGACTATCAGTCCTACACCGAGGAAAATCTTGCCCGGTTCGAAACTGCCATGCAGGAATTCGAGGCCCTGCGGGCATGAGGTCGCTGCCGGACAAAGCCCATGTAATCGTCGTGGGAGGCGGAATCATGGGCTGTTCCACCGCCTATCACCTAGCAGGGCTGGGTATTCGTGATGTCATCCTGCTTGAACGTCATCAAATCTCAAGCGGCAGCACCTGGCATGCGGCAGGCCTGGTAGGCCAATTGCGCAGTCAGGCTGGCATTACCCAGCTGCTTGGGCATTCCGTCGAATTGTACCAACGCCTCGAACAGGAAACCGGTCAGGCAACCGGATGGAAGATGAATGGTGGGCTGCGACTGGCATGTAATTCCGAGCGAATGACGGAAATAAAGCGTCAGGCCACAACTGCAAACAGCTTTGGCTTGGACATGCAAATTCTGACGCCCGAAGAGGCACTGGCATTGTGGCCGCTCATGAATATCGACGATGTTGTCGGGGCGGCATACCTGCCCACCGATGGACAGGCGAATCCGAGTGATATCACCCGGGCACTGGCCCAGGGTGCAAGACAACAGGGCGTTCGAATCGTTGAGGGCTGCGATGTCACAGCAGTGCGGGTAAAAGATGGCAGAGTGACAGGCCTGGAAACCGCCATGGGTGAAATCGAAGCCGGCACAGTGGTCAACTGCTGCGGGCAATGGGCCAGAGAATTCGGACTCCTTGCCGGAGTCAACGTGCCGCTGATCTCGGTACAGCATCAATACCTGTTGACCGAACCCATTGCCGGAGTTGCCCCGAACCTGCCTACTTTGAGGGATCCGGACCGCCTGACCTATTACAAGGAAGAGGTAGGCGGCCTAGTCATGGGAGGATACGAGCCCAATCCCATTGCCTGGGCGGAAGACGGCTTGCCGAATCATTTCAGCTTTTCCTTGCTGGATGCCGACTGGGATCATTTTGAGCCGATGATGGCCCTGGCCCTGCCCAGATTGCCGGCCCTGGGCGAAGTTGGCATCAAGCAGCTGGTCAATGGTCCGGAGAGCTTTACCCCTGACGGGAATTTCATTCTCGGAGAGGCCCCTGAGGTGCGCGGGTATTTTGTCGGTGCCGGCTTCAATGCATTCGGCATTGCCGCGGGTGGCGGAGCGGGCAAGGCGCTGGCGGAATGGATTGTCGCTGACGAACCACCCTATGATTTGTGGGCAGTGGACATCCGTCGATTCGGCACTGTCCATCGCGACCGAAAATGGGCGCAAGCAAGAACCCTGGAGCTTTACGGCAAGCATTACACCATCGCATGGCCGTCCGAGGAACATGGCAGTGCACGGGGTGCCAGGCTCTCGCCGCTGTATGAGACCTTGAAGCAGAAAGGTGCCTGTTTCGGAGAGAAAATGGGATGGGAAAGGCCCAACTGGTTTGCGCCCTCGGGAGTCATGCCGGAAGATCGCTACTCATTTGAACGCCCCAACTGGTTTGAACAGGTGGGCGAGGAGCACCGCGCCGTGCGGGAGCGCGTGGCGATCATGGATCAGACATCCTTTGCAAAATTCAAGATTCACGGTTCGGATGCCGCTTCTGCTCTCAATCGCATCTGCGCTGGCAACGTGGACTGCCAGCCCATGCAGCTGCGCTATACGCAGATGCTGAACAGTCGCGGCGGCATTGAATGCGACCTGACCGTATCCCGTCTTGCGCCGGATCAGTTCTACATCGTGACAGGCACTGGGTTCATCACTCATGACCGGCACTGGATCGAGAGTCATTTTCGAGCTGGTGAATCGGTACGAATTGAAGATGTCAGCGATCAGCTCGCAGTCCTGTCCCTGATGGGCCCCAAGTCTCGCATAGTGCTTGAGACCGCTGCGGAAGAGACTTTGGAAAACCCGGACTTTCCCTTCGCCAGCGTGCGCCATATCCGGATACAGGGCAGAAGGCTGCTAGCGGCACGAGTCACCTATGTGGGCGAGCTAGGCTGGGAACTGCATTGCCAACGAGAGGATGCACGCCCAATCTACCAGGCCCTGATGGAGGCGGGAGCAGTACATGGAATCATCGACGCGGGCTATCGCGCCATTGAAACACTGCGTCTGGAGAAGGCTTACCGGGCGTGGGGGACCGATTTGACCCCGGATCATACTCCACTTGAGGCGGGTCTGGGATTTGCGGTGAAGCTGCGCACCTCTTTCGACTTCATGGGCCGTCAGGCTCTTGAGAAGCAGTTGTCAAAACCCCTTGGCAAGCGGTTGATGGGGTTTTCAGTCGATTCCCCGGAAATCGCCCTGCTTGGGCGGGAAACCATATACCGTGATGGGAAGCGGGTTGGCTGGCTAACCAGCGGTGGATACGGATACACTGTTGGTTGCGCCATCGGTCTCGGCTATGTCCGCAACCCAGAAGGGGTGAGTGATGAGTGGCTTGACAGCGGTACGTATGAACTCGAAGTTGCAACCCGGCGGGTTCCGGCCAAACTTCATCGCCGGGCATTCTACGATCCGGACATGACGCGTGTCAAAGCATGAATCATAGATGCAGAACAGTTCAGTCACGGCCTCCGGATGGCGGGGGAATCGTCGGACATCAGCGGCAGGAGCGGGATTTCGAGGAGGTGTCGGAAGGTCATGGAAACCTTGAATGCATGGGCCCCGTTGCATGTGAAACTACGACCGGCATGAAGATCAAGGACCGTCTCCTGGCTTGAATGGATTAATCACTCGCAGGCCGTCATAGTCCTGTTCCGAGCTCAGATCTTCGGAGCATACGGCATCACGCCCTGCGATGCATGCTGCCGCTAGGACCGCACCGTCCAAATAGGAGATTACTGCAGCATCCCATAAGAAATCCCCGCTAGCTTTGAGAAGCTAGCGGGGATTTTCGGGATCCAATGCTAAAAAAGCAGTTGACCAGACAGATTATTTGTTGGCTGACAGTTTGCGTGCTTCTTCAACAAACTTGGCATTCATTTCGCCAAGTGCTTCGAGGTCGCGAGTAACCTGTTCGCCCACTTCCTTGATCACGTTCTGTTGACCCTCGGCATAGGCTTTGAGATCTTCGACGGTTTTGATTTCCAGACCGTCATTCAGATTCTTGAAACCCAGTTCGGCATAAGTCTTGAGGCTTTCCGTCTGCATGGCGAAAACAGTTTTCATGTTGTTGAGGACCAGACGATTGAATTCAACAGCCGGGGCCAAAGCCTTGTTAATTTTTTCTGTGTTCATGATGATTACCTTTAATTTGGTTGCTTAACGATACTGTGCAATGCATCATAACAGCTTGTATTGTGCAGTGCAACATATTTATTCATGATTTATTTTTATTATTATGATAAATATAATGTATTAATTATCGTGTTGACCCGATGTCAAGTCTCAACCAGTTTTACGGATGCGAAGTTGAATGCCTGTATATCCGGGCGATGGCACTTGGAGAAACGCGAGTTATATACACAAGTGCTGCTGAACTGTCTGTCGGCAGATCAATCTGGATTCCGTTCACATGATCAAATCCGGGGTCCAGTCTATTTGATGAGTCACATCTCTCCGATGTACTTCAAGCTCGACACCCAATCACGGGATAACCCCTCAGTACATATCCCGAAGACATCGAATAGTTGAATTGAAGCCACTGAAAAAGTTCGCGCAGTTCTGGCTTTCCTCTTGGTTCATATACCGGCATAATCCGGTCTCGAGGCAGTCCGGTGTGGCTTCGATCAGGATTTCGAGACCAATTCCTGCCTGCTAGCACAAGGCTTGTTGCTGGCAGGCATCAAACAACTGCAAGGCCCGTAACCGTTCATTTCGCTGAACATATGTAGAAGCAGGATGCTCGATTTGGCCTAGCGCACTGTCGCGGGCAAAAGCCGGCCAGAGCTGGACTTTATCAGAATCAGGTTCAAGGACATGAAAATCCAAGATCAGGACAGCAGCTGTTTCACCAGCCCCGAGCCATCAAATCATCTTTCCCCAAGCGCCGAACTGAAGCTGTTGATCCGAGCCAGTGCATTCTCCTCGACAGTGGCGTTCAGCCCGTTTTTCTGCTTCTCGACAATCAAATGCTGCAACCCTTGACGGTCAAACATGTAGGATGCATTGTCAATGCGAAGCTCGGCTACAAACCCTTCTCCCGGCAGGTTGATAATCTCGATTAGAGCGACCTCTTTTTCAATGCTGTAGTCTGTAGGCATAGAGCAATATCGTCCGGGATGAATGCTAGGGGGGAATCCCCAAACCGGTACGCAAAATTATAAACGATATCGATAACGCACAACTTGCCAAGGAATAATCGAAATGAGCAGGGCGAGTGCTCCGCTTGCCCAATTGCCAGTGGTACGAACGGGACATCACAACAAGAAAATCCGGCGTTAAAGCCGGATAAAGTTAGCAGAATATGCCGGGAGTTGTCATGGGAACGGGGCTAATGCCGCCCGTTCCGGTCAATACTAATGCTGGACCGTAATTACGTTCTTCATCTTTTCCATGGCGCGTTTTTCAATCTGGCGAATACGCTCAGCCGATACGTTGTACTCTTCAGCAAGATCATGCAGTGTTGGCTTGTCCTCGTTCAACCAGCGCCGAACCACAATATCCTTGCTGCGATCGTCAAGTTGCTCCAAGGCCATGCTGAGTTGATTTTGTGATTCCGCTTCATATTCATCCTGAATCAACAAGGACTCAGGGTTGTAGCGCATATCGCCCAAATGCTGGGAAGGTGAAAAAGACGCTTTGTCAGGATCAGGATCGGCCAAGGCATCAAAGGCCACGTCAGTGCCGTTCATCCTTGATTCCATCTCCCGCACGGTCTCAGCATCAACATCAAGGCTGGCTGCCATGTCCTGGACTTCACTGTCATTCATCCAGCCCAGCTTGGGTCTGGATTTACGCAGGTTAAAGAACAGCTTGCGCTGGGCCTTGGTGGTCGCAACCTTGACCAGACGCCAATTTTTCAGGACATAGTCGTAGATTTCGGCACGAATCCAGTGTACGGCAAAGGATACCAGGCGCACATCCCGATTCGGGTCGAAGCGCTTCACCGCCTTCATCAGGCCAATGCTTCCTTCCTGAATCAAGTCGGCCATGGGCAGGCCATATCCCATGAATCCCCTGGCGACCTTGACCACATGGCGCAAGTGAGAAACCACCAGTTCGCGAGCTGCTTCAATATCGGCTTCATTGCGATACCGGGTTGCGAGCTCGAATTCCTGCTCAGCAGTCAGTACCGGTGCGGCATGAACGGCGCGCAGATACCCGGCAAGATTATCGCTTGCGACCATGTCATAAGTTGCTGATACACTTTGTGTCATGTCATTTCCTCATTCAGATATTTATTCGATGGGCGCATTTTAGCACTCTACCGCTTAGAGTGCCAACATTTGGTATAGATGCTATTCAGGTTTCTGTCATGTTTTCAAGAGCCGGTTTAACCTCAACGACACGTGCGTGTGTGCCAGTCAAAGCAGGGTCGTTGCGGCGGGCA
>JAPOSW010000042.1 GCA_026709505.1 Gammaproteobacteria bacterium
AATGCCATACTTCCCAGTCAGTTATGTCAAGAGAATATTTGTGTAGAACGGGCAGAGCGCACCTCCCTACCTGCTACACTCCGACTGATCCGGTCAATGCCTTGCTTTCTCTTGGTTACTCTATGCTTGCCCACTCATTTCTTGGCCGCTCTTTCGACGGTGGAATTTGACCTATTTCGCGGATTCTTTCATCAGCCCCGCTGGTCAGACGGCATAATGCCCGACTCTGGATATCCTGCCATATCTATCCCCGATATCGAATCTCAGGCAGGCAGTCACAAATTCATCAAACGACGGTAGTTGAAATGGACTCGAAAAATCATAGTGTGGAATGTATTGAAACTGAAACCGGGCCCAGTCCGCAACACGCTATTATATGGCTGCATGGGCTGGGAGCCGATGGCAACGATTTTGCACCAATCATCCCAGAGTTCAACCTGGGTCATGAACACAATGTCCGCTTTATCTTCCCACATGCCCCTCATCGGCCGATTACCGTGAACGGCGGAATGGTCATGCGCGGCTGGTATGACATTCTCGGTTTGCCAATTCTCGGCGAAAACATACTCGAGGAAGACCGTATCGGCATAACGGAATCTCAACACATCGTCTCCGAGTTAATTACCAGGCAAAACAACCAGGGCATACCGACCGGCAACATCATTCTTGCGGGATTTTCACAAGGAGGAGCTATTGCACTGTATGCTGGATTGCGAATGAAGGAACGCCTGGCCGGGATTATCGCGCTCTCCACCTACATGCCTTTCGGATCACAGTTGGAACAGGAAAAGAATTCCGCGAATGCCGATATACCGATCTTCTACGCACACGGGATCATGGATCCGGTGATCAACATTTCGGCTGCCATGCTAAGCCGCAATATCCTGCAAGGTCTGGGATATTCGGTCGAATGGAAAACCTATCCAATCCCGCATTCCGTGCACCCCGAAGAAATCCGAAGCATCGGCGAATTCATCAAAAAGTCCTTTTTCTGAACTGCCTGTGTACCCGAAAAGATCAGATTTAGCCTGTCCGCGAATGGATGGATTGAACTACACCTGGGTAGTAGCACAGCAATGTAATGGCCCTTAGCGTCATGAAGCAGGTCAAGGCCAGAAACAATCCGTGATTGCCCATCCACGACTGAAAGAAATAGGCCAGCAGCAAATATCCAGCCGTTGAGAGAAGCATCGCATCTCGCATCTGTCGGGTATGGCCAACCCCAATAAACAGGCCATCTAACTGATAGCTCAAGAATGAAAACAGGGGAAGGACAGTCACCCATGGCAAATACTGCTTGGACAATTCGACGATTGTCGGAAGATTGGTAAACCAGCCAATAATGGTGCCGCCTGCGATGAGAAAAAACAGGCTGAAGAAACAGGCACTCAGCAATGCCCAGAATGTTGTCAATCGCACCACTCGGACAAATCTCTTACGCTGTCGAGCACCATAGGCACTCCCGCCCAAGGCTTCTGTTGCATGTGCAAATCCGTCAATGCCGTATGCGATAAAGGTTTGAAAATGCATCAAAATGGTATTGGCTGCCAGAATCAACTCACCATGTCGGGCGCTTTGATCCGTGAAGAATGCAAAGCAAAATATCAAGCATACAGTCCGGACAAAGATATTGCCATTGGTGACCGCCAAATGCTTCAGAGTGCCCGAATCAAGAAACTCATGAATCCCTACATTTCGCAACGCCTGCATCAAATGTTGCCTGAGCAGGAAAAAACCCAGAAGGGCTGCGCTGTATTCGGCAATCAAGGTTGCCCATGCAACACCCGGAACACCAAGATTCAGAACTGGCACAAACAACAGATCCAGCACCAGATTGGTCAGGTTCAAAACCAGTTGCAGCACCAGAGCCATGCGAGTGTTATGCAGTCCCACAAAAACGCCAGTGAATACAAACACACACAGTGCAGCCGGTGCACTCCAGATTCGAATATTTGCATACTCCGAGGCAAGCGATTCGACCCGCTCTGTACTGTCAAGAATGTACAGGGCAAGATCAATCAATGGCTTGCCCAAAAGAATAATCAGGACTCCTGCGGCGAGGCCTATCGCAATAAATCGCAGTAGGAAATCACAAATCTCCTGATGATTCCGGGATCCGTAAGCTCGGGCGATATATCCGGTTACACCCATCTTCAAAAACCCGAATCCCCAGTACAGGAAACTGAAGATCAATGCGCCAAGCGCAACTGCGCCGATGTGATAGGGACCGGAAAGGTGACCGACAACTGCGGTATCCACAGCACCAACGATTGGCACAGTCAGGTTGGAGAGAATCATCGGACCTGACAGGGCCCAGACTGTCCGATGCGAAATGGGCCGGTCCGGATCGCTCAGCATGGCTTATGATTCACAATCAAGCCGTTTCCAAACGTAAATTGAACTGGCGATTTGGGCCAGGCCGGATTTCCAGAATCGCAGCATGTAAAACCACCAATGAATTGAGCGGCAGTCAGAGGCCGGACTTCCTGTGCATGATCAACTGACTTCAGACAGTGTCTGTGACCAGGCATGCATGATTCCATCCCCCGACAGGTAGAAGGTCAAGGACAAATTCTGAAACGGCATTCGCCCGCAAGCCGCCAACGCTATAGCTGCTGCTTTATCCCACGGGAATCCATATGCTCCACAGGACAGTGCCGGCAGGGCTACCGATTGACAACCATTTTCCATGGCAAGTTCCAGACTTGACTGGTATGCCTTGGCAAGAAGCACTTCCGGATCAGGATCAGCTCCATAGACCGGACCGACCGTATGAATTACGAATTTTGCATGCAGGTCTCCGGCCAAAGTGATGCGGGCCTCTCCGCTAGGGCACCGAACCCCACCAACAGCAGGTACGCGCTTGCAGTATTCAAGCAATTTCGGGCCGGCTGCATTGTGGATAGCGCCATCGACTCCGCCACCGCCCAGCATTTTCTGGTTGGCTGCATTGACTATCGCATCAACTCTAGCCTTGGTGATGTCCCCCTGGACAAGTTGAATATGGTCGACGAAACTGTTCACTGCTCCGTGTATGGTGATTTCCGGGATTCTGCAATAGTGCAGAAAATTCTACCGTAACGCCCAACAAGACGGTAAAAAAATTCTCAATAAATCACGAAAAAATAGATTGCTCATCGGCTGATTATAGACTTAAAATCGCGGTGCCTGATTGGTCGTTCGTATTCATCTGAGGTGAGCTACCGTGTTTAGCCTTGTAAGTTCTGTTTGGGCACTCTTGCTGGGGTTCGGCCTGATTATGCTAGGCAATGGACTTCAAGGTACCTTGCTCGGGGTTCGGGCCACCATGGAAGAGTTCTCGACGCTCGTCATAGGAGTGATGATGTCGGGGTATTTCATCGGCATGATCATGGGCTCCATCATGGCACCCAGACTGATCAAGCGCGTTGGGCACATCCGGGTTTTTGCCGCTCTGGCATCACTGGCTTCCATATCCATTCTGGCTCACGGTTTGTACATCGAGTCCTGGGTGTGGACGTTGATGCGAGTTTTGACCGGAATCTGTTTTGCCGGACTGTATGTGGTAACCGAAAGCTGGCTAAATGACCGCACAAGCAACGAAACCCGGGGTCAAATGCTATCCGTGTATATGCTGGTTGGCACCTTGGGGCTCGGTGCGGGACAGTTCCTGCTCAACTATCGCGACCCTGTTCTGCTTGATCTGTTTATAATAGTATCGGTCTTCATTTCAATTGGAGTGATTCCAGTACTATTGACCGCACGACCCGCCCCGTCTTTCGAAAGTGCCGGGGTCATGTCGCTAAAGGAGCTGTATCGTGCTTCGCCCTTTGCTGTGGTCAACAATGCGCTGGTCGGCATGGTTCAGGGAACCATCGTCGGTTTTGGAGCGGTCTATGCCGCCGAGGTACTGCCGGATATCGATCTAGTACCGCTGTTTTTGTCGAGTTTTCTGATCGGCAGCTTGATTTTCCAGTGGCCAATCGGATGGCTGGCAGACCGGGTCGACCGTCGACTTGTAATCGGCGTATTGAGCAGTATCTCTTTTGCATTATGCATGTTGTTGCTATACATGACACAGGGAACCACGCTGTATTTCCTGGTCATGCTACTACTTGGCGGGGCGGTCATGCCGCTGTATTCTCTGGTCATTGCACATGCCAATGACCGACTTGAGCCGAGTCAGATTGTGGAAGCGAGCGGCTGTCTGGTACTGGTCGCCGGAATAGGCTTGAGTGCCGGTCCAGTGCTTGCTGGATTTCTGATGGGCTTATTCGGCAATGATGCTTTTTTTGGATTTCTGGCAACGGGGTTTTTGGTGATCGTTAGCTTTACAACATGGAGAATCAGGGTCAGCGAAGCAGTCAGGCCGGACGACCAGATTCCATCGGTGGAGCCTGGCCTAATGGGAACGCCGGTTGCCGAATTCAACGCTCCGGAAGCTGACGTATACATCGAGACCCTGGCACAGGAGGAGCCAGATGACGCGGAGAAAGTCCCGGTCCAATCAAACAATGACCAATAATTGGCAGTAGCCAACTTGAAAATCAGCCTGTTTTTACAGTATGATGCCTGAACATCGTCTAACCTTGATTTTGGATGGAACAATGAAACGATTTACTAGATTCACCCCCCCCCCCCCCTCGTAAATTAACGGCACTGGCCGCTATGCTGGCGGCAATCCTGATGGCCCCGCCGGTGGGGGCGCAGACCCCAACAACAGGGACGATTAATGCAGTGCCTGGTACCGGTTTCACTTTTACTAATGGAAGTGCCGTGCCGCTAAACGACAATCGCGAATGGGAAGTAAGCTACAGCATGGATTTGAATTCCGCCATCAATCAGGCGATCCCGAATTGCGCTCTTCAGAAAGCAACTCATCCCAGCATTGACTGTACAATCGAATCGCCCTATACGATGAGGTATGGCGAACTGGACCGGAGTACATGCTTTATGCTATCTCAATCATCGGGAGGCGTGCCGTCGTATTCTCAAGCAGCGATACGCGGAATAAATGCAATCATTCCCCTAACTTCATGGCAGCAGACAGTCCGGGCCAGACCAGATAAAGAATACTGCATAGCCGTGTATGTAAGTGATAGCGACAGTTGGTACCATAATGCCCCGTTAACCGCGGCCTCGTTCATCACCCCCGCCGATCCCAATCCGCCCGCGCCTGAACCGTGGACACCGCTAGGCGCCGGCTGCGGAGCGGAAACTTCACTGGATCTGGTCAGGCAGTGCTTCCGATGCAAGTATCAAGGGACAGCAGAAACATGGAATGCTGATACCAACTCTTGCGTATCAGCAGGCAGCTAGGGCTGGCTGACACTCTGCCAGTCCCTCAAAAAGGGTTGTTTTCAAGCGCGAATCGAGCGCTCTTCAGCAGTGATCGCGGACTGGATTCTGACTGGCCGGAATCCTGATCCGCCTGCCACTCGCGGATCATGGCCGATGCCGACCGGCGCATCTCCCTGCAGGTCGTTCCGTGGTCCATGTCGACCGGTTCAGTCGTGTACCAGTCATAACCCCCCTGTCAAATCCTTTCTAACGATCACTTCCAGATCGCCGCGCCTTGCATAGAGGTTCCACACCTCAAGGAACTTGTCGATTTTGCCGAACTTAATGGCCTCTTTGGTCTTCATTTTCTGCATTCCTCAATTCGTGTTCGTGTTGTTTGTCTGCAACTCAAAGGTACTTGGCAACCGCGCCCTTTTGCGCTTTTGCACCGGCGGAGTAGTGCGCAACCATGCGAGGGTTTTGTCAGTGGCCAGCGAGCATGACTTCAGTAATCGATACACCGTGGGCGGTCAACTCTCTGGCCAGTCCAACCCGGCCACTATGAGCGGTCAATCGATTCCTGATCCCGGCCTTTTGGGCAAGCGCAGATATGCGCTGGCTAACCCTTTGGGGCTTGAGGCCGATAACCGGAGAGGCCGGATCGAAATCAGCCGGGCGAATCTAGCGCACCGTATCGGCAAAGCCGTTTTTCAGTAGCCTTATGTCGGTATCTTCACCGGCGCGGTTGGTCTTGGAAGTACGCACCCAGATTAGCAGGGTATCGTTTTCGGATTCCTCAATGTCGTTCCAGGAAAGGGCGGCAATCTCCGAGCGGCGCAGATCGGCCATGAAAGCCAGAGTAGTAATTGCGCGGTCAACCGGCTTGCCAATGGTAAGCATGGCTACAGCTTTATCGTAGGTGAGTGGCTTGGCTTGACCGCGGCCAGGGTCATGGCCGGATTCTGCAAGCGTCTTGATTTTGGCCTTGCTTCGGAGGCCGACCGGCGAGGCTCGACCGGTTGAGGCGTAAAGCCATTGAACCGGGGCATTGATCAGTTTCAGGGTTGCGATGCTCTTGCCAAGATCAAAGCAGACTTGCAAGTACTCGGATAGCCGGGCATCGGTCAATGCCCCATTGCCAACCTATGCGGCCAGAGCGGTCAATGCGGCTTGACAAGCTCTTGTGGGTATTCGGCGCAAGGGAATCCCATACGGTCCCGGCGGTATCGGACTGTTCCGGGGTGAAGGCAAGGTTCAGGGGGGTTGCGGCTGGAGCGTCTGTTGTTTTGGATAGGGACATTTTTCGGTACATCCTGAAAGTTAGTTGTTAACGAAAACTAGATTTTGAATATTTGGAAATAGAATGGGCTAAAATGACTAGTTGAAGGTAAAAGACATTGAGTTTTCAAGTCTGAAGTAATGACCCCCCTGGATTTATTGTGATGGATAATTGGGGTCTTTTGATCAACCGTGCGACCTCTCAACCGCACCAGAAGTACAGGAACCCATGAAAATCATCACTGCAATTATCAAGCCGTTCAAGCTGGATGATGTGCGAGATGCACTATCCGATATCAACATCCAGGGCATGACCGTGACCGAGGTCAAGGGATTTGGCCGACAAAAAGGCAATACCGAGCTGTACCGAGGTGCTGAATACACCATCGATTTCATTCCCAAAGTCAAGCTCGAAATTGCCGTTGCCGAGGAGCAGCTAGACGAGACTATCGATGCGATTTCGGATGCGGCACGCACAGGCAATCTTGGTGACGGGAAAATCTTCGTGGCCAATCTCGATACTGCAGTGCGCATCCGGACTGGTGAACTGAATGATCAGGCCCTTTGAGAGCGATTAAGGTTCAAGTGGCTCCATACTGATTCCGGTAGCGGTTCATGACTTCAAGATGGCTATTCAGGGATTGGTCAGATTCAATATAGCTCACCAGATCGTCCAGCTTGATTAGTGGCAAGACCGGAACATTGAGCGTGTCTCTCAGGGTTCGAGCCGTTGACATGGATGCACCTTCCATGGTTTCCTGCCTGTCCAAAACCATGACAATGGCGCACAAGGTCGCACCGGCCTGCTCAATCAGTTCGAGTGACTCATACACCGAAGTTCCAGCGGTGATCACGTCATCAAGAATCACAACACGGCCGCTGATGGGTGCTCCAACCGTGCTTCCCCCCTCTCCATGATCTTTGGCTTCCTTTCGGTTGTAGGCATACTTGATCTCAGTGCCGGACTGCCCTGAGATGCTGATTGCGGTGGCCGCGGCAATTGGTATTCCTTTGTATGCGGGCCCAAACAGCATGAAGTCCGTGCCAAGTTCCCTGATGATCAGCGAACCAAGATGTGCTGCCAGTTGACCCAGCAAATATCCATTAGAGAATTTCCCGGCATTGAAAAAATAGGGGCTGATGCGCCCCGATTTCAAGGTGAACTCGCCAAAAACTAGAATTCCGCTTGCAATGCAAAGCTCGATGAATTGAGACTGGTCCTGATTCACACTACCTTAAACAAGAAATGGGTTATTATTGAATACTGTCAACATGTCCGAAATGCGTATGCTGGAGATTGAGTCGTGGTTCGCTATTTTGACAGGAAATAGATACGAGTGGCAACAGTCTGTGCTTCGAGTAAGCGTATCTTTCTATCCAGACTATCCTTCAATCTGTCATGCTTGATCCATGACAATACCTCCGAGCAACACGGACTGATTCATGGCTTTTGTCAATGACGCCCCCGGAAATGGCGTAATGAACAACTGGGCTTCAGCAGCTCGGACGTTCTTGCATTCCAGAGTCATCACCATGTTGTTTCTGGGCTTCTCGGCCGGACTGCCGTTGATGCTGATATTTTCCTCGTTGTCTCTTTGGCTCAGAGAGGCAGGCATTGAGCGCTCCGTGGTCACCTTTTTCAGCTGGGCCGCTCTTGGCTATTCATTCAAATTCGTTTGGGCTCCGCTTGCTGACAGCCTGTCCTTGCCCTATCTGACCAGAACATTGGGGCGACGCCGTGCCTGGATCCTGCTGGCGCAAATTTCAGTGGTCACTGCTATTCTGCTGATGTCATTGATCGATCCGGCAAGCGAAAGCCAAAACCTGGTTTATCTTGCTCTCGCGGCTGTGATGCTTGGCTTCTCATCAGCAACCCAGGATATTGTGATTGATGCCTATCGGATTGAATCCGCGAAACCGGAATTACAGGCGATGATGTCGTCATCCTATATTGTCGGCTATCGTATTGGCATGCTGGTCACCGGCGCTGGATCCCTGTATCTGGCAAGTATTCTGGGAAGCACCGCCGAAAGCTACTCCTATGTTGCATGGAGCACAACCTATCAAGTGATGGCGGCGTGCATGGGAATCGGCATTGCCACGACATTGCTGATCCGGGAGCCCGGAGTATCGGAAAAAGTCAAGCAGCATGGCACCCGGCAACATGTCCAGATTCTCGTGTTGTTTGGCATTTGCGTGTCATCGTTCATCGTCGCGTACTTGCTGACCGCAGAAATAGCCCCAACCATGAAAGCATGGTTCAAGGGCCTGACCGGCAACACGGCGCTTGCCGGAGTGATGGCGGGTTTTGTGCGCTTGCTGATAGCTTCAACAGGGGCACTGTTCATGGGCAAGCTGCTGACCTCCTTGCGGGTCGTGCCCCGGGAAATCATGGAATCATTGTACTTCGACCCCGTTGCGGATTTTTTCGGGCGCCATGGAGTTCGACTTGCCTTGATCTTGCTGGCCTTAATCGGTTGTTACCGCATTTCGGATATTGTGCTTGGAGTAATTTCGAATGTGTTTTATCAGGATCTGGGATTCAGCAAAACGGATATCGCCAATGCCTCCAAGTTTTTTGGTCTGTGGATGACCCTGATTGGCGGTTTTCTCGGTGGATTGCTGGCGGTTCGGGCCGGGGTACTGAAGATTCTGTTTCTTGGCGCCGTATTGTCGGCAGCCACCAACCTGCTGTTCATCCTGCTGGCAAAGACAGGACAGAGCTTGGTGATGCTCTATGCCGTAATCATGGCGGATAACCTGAGTGCAGGTCTGGCAAGTGCAGCTTTTGTAGCCTTTCTCTCATCGTTAACCAACGTGAGGTTCTCGGCCATGCAATATGCGGTTTTTACTTCATTCATGTTTATGTTTCCCAAGATACTCGGGGGGTATTCAGGCAGCATGGTCGACACGATTGGCTATGAGAACTTCTTCCTCGTTACCGCATTCATCGGATTGCCGGTATTGGTCCTGATCTGGCTGATTGCGAGACAGGCAGACCAGACGTGAAGCTGATGGATTCCAAACGACAATCTCTGACGGCACATGGGGCGGCGTTGATTCGATTGATTTTCAAGCCATATCAAGAAGTGGTGAATCCCCTAATCCATAAATAGAAATTTTTTTGTCCGCTGCAGGCCGGGATTCTTTCGGACGCAGGGCCGGAGTGTTCCGGACTTGTCAGTAAAGCCGGATGCGGGGCATGGCAGCGCCGTTTTCCATGCCGGAACGCGGTGGCGGGGCATGTTCCCGGCCTCATCGCGAATTCCGGGCGAGCGAATCCGTGGCCGTTTCCGGCAGGTCCCTGGCGGGTCCGGAAGAAACGGGGGATCAGGGCAGCCGGCAGGTACGCATCCGCCAGAGCATTTCCTCGAGCAGGCCTAGGCTGGAAGGCGGGCCTTGCAGTCTTCTTCTTTGCATGAACCACCGAGGCGTCGATGTCCAGGGTCACCCAGTCCCGGCCCTGAAGGGCCGCCTCCAGCACCCGGCGACTGCCTTCTGCAGGATGTCCCGTGACGGCCGGCTCCTGCCGACCCGCTGCAGCCAGCCGCCCGGGGAGCGTCGCGGGCACCATGAGGCCTGCCCGGGAAGTGAAGCTGTGGCGGCTTTTCGCGACTGAATGGCGTAGAATGTTCATGTGCCTTGCTGTTTCGGGTTGATAAAATGTTCATCCATTGGGTGAAGTCGGCAAAATACCATTTGTCAATAAACTGCTAATTTAAAAAGGCTTTCTTTTTTTTCGCGATTCCTGTTTTTAGATCAGGGGAATCCGTTGTCGGCATCTTCTGTTCCTTGATGCCGGCTCTTCACCCGCTTGACCAATTACCTCCTGTATTTGACGATGCAATGCATCATATGTCAAAATTCGCCCCGATTGAGGCTTTTGATCCAAATGAGTCGAGTCAGCTTCATTTTCCGGTCGCAGAATCTCGGCGGGCCAGAAGACGCTTTTTCAATGGGCAATCCCAGCTTGTCAACACGTTAAATTAGGGAAATTATGTAGGAAAGTGCCGAAAATAGGAAGTCAAGAATCCCCAGATTTTTCCTGCTTGACTGTAACCGGGCTGCACAACGCCTTTGCTTCTTCAAATGTAGCAGAAACCCGCATGTCAGCCTTCAGCTCTCTTCTTGATGGCTGGTAGTCGGTACTTTTTATCGTAACTATTGGACGCTCATCTGGCGGGATAAACGGCATGGGGAGTTCTTACTTGTTTTATTTGTCATGCCAATATAGCGTCCGTCAGTTTCTTTTTTGAAATTCATCGAAGTTGGAATAGGACAATATACGCTCTTATGCGGTGCGCTTACAACCTCTCCAGTATTCGAGAAATTCTTGCTCAGTCTGAAATACTCCATTACCCGACCGAAAATCATCAATAGTACCGCTTATGCTCCCTATATTAGCAGTGTTTCCGCTTCCGGCTCGATCTCCTGCAATCCTCCATTTTTCTTGTATGAACACTTCAGCATCATCAAATGGAATTGGTATTTCATTCAATGAATCAAAAGAAAAAATGAGGCCAGTTGTGTCTCGTTTTCCTTCGAATCTTTTATATATAAAGCCAATAACCCAATGCTCTGCATATTGATCGTATGGAAAAACAATGTTCTTGCTAGCCGTTTCAGGACGGATGTAACTAGTGTAACTCCCCAGGGTATAACCGAATCGACGTGTTCCTTTTTTCTTGTATGTCGTTTTAACATCAATTGCAATTTTTTGTTGATCTTTCACATTTTTCATAAGAGTGAAATCAGGATAATGATTCTGCTTTGTTGGTTCAATCAATTCCAACCCTGAATGTTTTGCGTAAGATGCAACCGCTTGCCGAACAACGATTTCGAATAAAGTGCTAATAACTTTTGTATCAGAACCCAGAGGATAGACCCTTGCTCTACGGTCTACCACTCCACACAAGGTATAACCGTTCTGAATTTCTTCAAGAGCGTTTAGTATGAACTCTTTCATCCTAATACCAAGGCCTCTGTCATACTATTGCGTAATTTCTCGGTCGAACCTAAGTGATAGAAATGCGAAAATGTTTTTATTTCGTAGTTCGAAAATGCCTTGTGAAGCCGTTCGTTTTTTCGATATTTATTTTCTGACCACATTGAATATAAAAATCTGCATGGCAAAGTTTTCAAAGATTCTTCAAGTTGTATTGCATCTTCTTCGGTCCAAGAATTGAAATAGTCAGTATAACGGCCTGCATAGGGAGGATCGCAATAAACAAAATCTTCGCGCTGGGCCTTGATGATTGTATCAGTCCAATTTGCATGCACGAATTCCCATGACTTGCCTGCCATACTGTCATGTGCCCTCTCAACTTGATTGCAGATTTTTGTAATGTAGGCTTGGCGAAATCGTTCAGGTTTTCTACAAAACGGAGTATTAAAATTACCTTTTTTGTTAAAGCGGACCAAGCCATTAAAACAAGATCTGTTCAGAAAAAGAAAATCATGTGGATCGTGTGTTTCGTTGAAACGTTCTCGGATTCGATAATAATGGTCTTCCCCGCAATGCAAAAGTTTAGCACCTTCTTTCTCCAAAAATATCCTCACCGTGTTACCAGTCAATGATTTTTGTTGTACAGCATGATAAAACCGAATCAGATGCGGATTAGCATCAGCCAACAAAGCGCGTTCTGGCATAAAATTTAATGGAACTACTGCTGAACCAACAAAGGGCTCAATCCAACGTCCTGAGATATTCCATTTAATACTATCCCAAATAAAAGGAATCGCTTTGGTTTTAATGCCCTGAATCTTAAGAGGAGGAACTTGAATATAATGCAAACTCATCACCACGAACATATTCAGAAAGACTATGTTTTACGCTTTCATGATTGAACGGCAAACCTTCGTAGGTTTTTGCATCTGGAGACTTTACAGCTTGCGCTCTGACTTTATTAGTTTCTCTATCCTTTGCGCCAACTGCAACAGCCTTGCCAACTGCTCCACGTCCAGTTAGCTCTTTACGCTTGCCGCCAACATAGGTTTCATCCACTTCAACAGGCCCGTTAAACAGCCCACCTTTTTCAGTAAGAAGAGCTCTTAATCGATAACCAAGAAACCAGGTGCTACATTGATTGATATCTAAATCACGATGAAGTTTCATTGAAGAAACTCCTTTAAGACTGGTTGTCATAAGGTATGTGACAATCATCCATGATTGAAAACCAATTTTAGATCCTTCCATGACAGTTCCAGTCTTTGCGCTAAAACGCTTGGCACAACTATTTTCACGGCATCGATACGGCATGGTTTTATGCTTTGCGCCGCTTTGAACATTCGTTGATCCACAATGAGGGCAAACAGGGCCATCAGGCCAGCGTTTTCCAGCAAACCATTATTCGACTGATTCGTCATCTGGAAACAATTTGAATAATTCGATCAGCGATATGCCTTCTCGATATGATTTTCCTGGTGCTTTTTGCGGCATGGTCTAAATTCCAACTGTTAACTGATAGGAGTTATAGCATAGTGCCGAATTGTGTTAAGCATTATTTTAAGTTTTTTCTTGTGCAATGAAAATTTGATCAACTGATGTTGGTAAATTACCATGTCAAACACAACGGATAAATTCAAGTCTGTAGTCCATTTCATAATTGCTGACTGCGAAGTACCAAAATCTCTTGGAGCCATTAAGCTTAACAAGATTTTACCTAATTACCACTAATCATAAGCCGAGTTTCAGGAGTTTTTCCGGCATGGGCGG
>JAPOSW010000010.1 GCA_026709505.1 Gammaproteobacteria bacterium
GGCCTGCTGCCACTTCTCCAGCGTCATCTTGCGGGGAACGCCCGAAGCACGGCTGCGGCGGGCGCACGCCCGGTCCTGGGCCTGCCGGTGGTGGCGGCAGCCGCCCTCTCCGCGGTGGCGGGCGATCTCGCGGCTGATCGTGGCCGGACTCCGGCCCAGCTCCCTGGCGATCTCCCGAATCGAGTCGCCTCTGGACATCAGGGCCTTGATCTGGCATCGTTCATCGCAGGCCAGCTGGCGGCAGCTCTTGCACATGACGGTTCTCCATGGTTGTTAACAGGACATGGAGATTGTCGTCCGCCTGCTGGCCGCTTGCAACATGCTGCCGACCCCCAGAGTGCTGCACTTCATAGTTGAATTGGGGGTATGTAATTCCCAAACAAAACAATGAATGAAGAAAATACTCCTCTTGAGCTTGATGTAAAAGATTTCGGTCCTATAGCTAAAGCAAAGGTGGAGCTTCGCCCGCTGACAGTGTTTGTCGGGGCGAGTAATACTGGAAAGTCCTATCTCGCAATTCTGATTTATGCACTGCATCGGTTTTTTTGCAGGCACGGACGCTACAGCCGGGGCTTCCAGATATTTCGCCCTGCTCAAAAAAACAAGATTTTTGAGAAGAGCATGGAACACTTGATCGATTTGTTTCAATCTCTTGAAGACAACAGAGGAAATTCAAAAAAAACTGAAATCCTCTTGTCTCCCTCCGTAATTGATCTTCTTCAATCTGGGGTGAGCAGGAACGGGGCTTTACTTGCTGATGAAATTTGCCGTTGTTTTGGAGCTGGGGGGATGCATTCCCTCATCCGCAAGCAGGGCGGGTCCGACAAGGCTCAAATTATCATTCGGAGAACCATTCCCGATCACCCTGAAATTGTAGAGCATTCTCTAACTCTGGCAGGGAATAGCAAATTCCAAATGAGACTGCCTGAGAATTTGCAAATTGCCGTTGACTTGGATATGAATTACAGAGTGAGGCACTTTATCGGCCAAATTATTCGCGAAAAGAGAAATGATCTAGCTAAACAGGATTTTCTTGTTTATGAACTTTTGGAATTCTTGGGCCGCGTGATTTCGCCTTCCGTACTAGGCCTCCTTGCATTTCCCAGCTTATTATCTACCGGCTGACCGCACAGGCATTATGCATGCCCACAATGTTGTAGTGACTGCACTGATATTAAGTGCATCTACAGCAGGTCTTCGACCTGCTGCGCGAATGCCCATGTTGTCCGGGGTATTAGCGGATTTTCTGGAACAGTTGATAGAGATTGATTCCGTAGATACACCTATAAACAACACTATTGATCATAGTGAAGGCATTGAAAATCTTATGCTTGGGGGATCCATAAGTATTCAGCAAGAATCGCATAATAATTATCCGCGTTTCGTTTATCGTCCCAAGGATTGGCAGAATGACTTGGCATTGGCGAATGCATCCTCAATGGTCTCTGAGCTTGCGCCTGTAGTGCTGTATCTTCGCCATATAGTCAAGCCTGGCAATGTCCTGATTGTGGAAGAACCGGAATCACACCTTCACCCCGCAATGCAGGTTGAATTTATGCGTCAACTCTCTGCTTTGGTCAATGCGGGAATCAAGGTAATCGTCACTACGCACAGCGAATGGCTGCTTGAAGAGCTGGCAAACATCGTCCAACGTTCGGCATCGCCAAAACTTGGATACGATACCGTTCAAGGCAACCAAATTGCCTTGCGTCCAGATCAAGTGGGGGCTTGGCTGTTTGAACCAAAAAATCGTCCGAAAGGCTCGGTTGTCAAGGAAATTCTGCCCGGTGATTCCGGTTTGTACCCATCTGGGTATGATGATGTTTCGGCCGCTCTCCATAATGACTGGGCTGATATGTTGAGCGAAAGAGACAACATGTGAATAGTTTTCTAAAGGAGATTCGCGAAAAAGTTGATGAGAGCTGTCTCACTCGGGGCGGCTTGAAAAAACAAGGGTGCGAAGTTCCATTGAAGAATGTACCGCATCCTCGATTGGTTGTGGATTTTGACAATCCTGGTTCGCCATTATCTGATGACTCTCATCGTTGCGACTATCTCTTGGCTGCTGAAGATCAGAAGAAAACTGGCTGGGTAGTCTTGCTTGAGCTCAAACGGGGGAAGTTGGATGCAAGCACAGTAGTCAAGCAGCTAAAAGCAGGTTCTTTGGCCGCTGAGGAAATAGTGCCGGCCAGGTGTGAGGCAAGATTTCGTCCCGTTGCGGCTTCTGGAGGAATCTCGAAACATGAGATAAAACAGTTTAGGAAGAAATCCAACATGATTTCCTACCGTGGAAAAAGAGAAATAGCCCGACTGATTTCTTGCGGCCAGCCGCTAAACAGCATGCTTCGTAGTTGAAATGATTATTTAAAGTCTGGCAGAGAGCATGGGTTTTCTGCCAGACGCCAACTATTCGATACCATCAAGGTGTGGATAATTGCCGTATTTCTCATGCATGATCATATTGAAGTAATTCTGCCAAGCCTGAAGAGACGTCTATCCGGCGTGACGGCGACACTGGTTCGCCTATTGCCGATCCAGGCAAAGTCGATGAACATTGTGGCTGCCGGTCCGGGAGGGCTGCCGGATGACTTGCCAACAGTATCGATATGGTCGCTGTTCTTTATGGGCAGGAAAAAATTGCGGGTTTGGCATGCAAGGCGCAATACCGAAATGCTGTTAGGGCTGATATTGCAGAAGGCATTCCGAAAAAATCTAAAGCTGGTATTCACTTCAGCCTCGCAGCGTCACCATACCCGCTATACGCGATTCCTCATTTCCCGAATGGACGCAGTCATTGCAACCTCCAGAAAGTCCGCCTCCTATCTCGAATGCCCAGCCCAGGTAATTCCGCATGGAATCGATACCGGAACATTTCATCCTGCTGCCGACAAAAGTGCCGTCAGGCGCTCCCTCAATATTCCCGATGGCATCTTGATCGGGTGTTATGGGCGCATCCGTCATCAGAAAGGCACAGATGTGTTTGTGGATTCAATGCTTGAACTGCTGCCGGAATTTCCCAATGCAGCGGCACTTGTCATGGGACGCGCGACCAGCAGGCATCAGGGATTTTTAAATGGCCTTCGCCAGAAAGTCAAGGAAGCTGGCCTTGAAGATCGAATACTCTTTCTGCCGGAGTCTCCGGTTGACACAATGTCAGACTGGTATCGGGTCCTGGACCTGTTTGTGGCGCCGCAGCGCTGGGAAGGGTTTGGCCTGACTCCTCTGGAGTCCATGGCCTGCGGGGTGCCGGTGATCGCCACCGATGTCGGTGCTTTTGATGAACTGATTGAAGAGAGCAATACGGGAATCATCATACCGCCTGGCGACAAGGAGAAGATGATTCGTGCTGTCCATGCCATGATCAGTTCACCGGAGAGGATTCAGGGCTGGGCGATCCAGTGCCGGCAGCATATGGAACTTAATTTCAGGATAGAAGACGAGGCGGGTTCCATCAATGCCTTGTACAGGAGTTTGCTTTCTGAGGGAACCGGCACCATATAGTGCATCGCATAAATTCCAGAACCAAGGTGGCTTCGATTTTGTTTTCAACAATTTCCCGCAAACAACGGGACATTATTGACTGAATATCAGGATGGACTTCTGCCATCGTTGGTTCAGTCATTCTACCTCCTACGGCCGGAGTCTTTTCCAATGACAAGTGAACCTGAACCAGAAGCGGTTTTCAACTGTTTCAGGACTGGAAAACGCTGTCGGGCCGGGAGTGTTTCCAGTACCGCCAGGACATTTTCATTATGCACAGCCCGATACAATCACGGCACGGCAGTGCAAATATCGATGCGGCGCCACTCCAGCCCCGCAAATTAAACTTGAAAGTTCCAATAGCCAAGATAGGAGCATGGCTGAACCTGCCAGTCATGAACTAATCGGAACAGATTGCCGTTCTGGAGCAAAAGACGGAAACCCGCAAGCAAAGAGTACAGGACTGACATTGCCAGGCTGGGCGAACAGATGATCAAGCGCGATATCGAACGCAGTGCCGAAACCCATAGGCGAGACAAGGACAATCTGTGCTGGCAGGTTGGATTGTGGTTAGCCGCGGTCGACATTCTCGGTTTCATCATCCAGTTTCCGAGCGTCCCTGCGGTCCCAAATTAGCAACTGCTATTCCTGGTACCATTGCCTGGTTTGTGGACGGCGCAAACGGAACGGTTGTTCGGGCATGCTTCAAATTCATAGCCATCCGAGAAAGCCTTTCCGCACGGAATGCTTTTCAGAATTACTCAAATTTCGTGCTGCAGAATATCACTCTACGTTTATGTTTTTCGATAAACACCGCATTCTGTATATACAAGAAACCCTAGAAGTGTGAAAATTCCTCCTGTGAGTTGTGAAATTGCACGAACCTTCACTATCACAATCAGGCATATTTTGAGCAAACCATTTGCTTGTAAATTCACCGGTTTGGAGCAACTGATTAAGTGCCATCTTCCATTCCGATGCATTGATGCCTTTCTGGCAAGGATAGTCGGGTGTGCTGTGATTCGGCATGTCCATAGATGAGGGCTCGCTCACCGCGTCCCATACCCCACCCCTTTACTACGAATTTCCCTTTGCTTCCGGCTTGGGAATGGCAGTGCCGGGTTTTATATGCTGTTCAATATTGTCTACGATCATTCTTTTCGGACCTCATGACTATGCCTCTCGAGTGTTTGTTGTCAATTATAGATTTATAGCCGTCTATTTTTGGAGTAGACGGCGTGATAGTATCCCGTCTACCTGGAAGAAAAGGGCATTGATTTGGTTTCAATATGCCGCAGTAGAATCTCGGGCTTCTTGAAGAATGCTATACACTGCGGCTTGTCTTGCAGGTATAGTTTTGCATTTCAGAACTTGGTTAATCTTTGCCAAAAACTTGACGTCCTTCAATTTCGCTGGAATTATCCAAAGGTGATTTTAAAGTACCCCTCCACTTAAGTACTCGGGTTCTGTATCCGATTAGAGTTCGGCGATGATTCCAAAAATCATTCACTATGTCTGGGTTGAAAATAATAGCAAACCAGAGCTGGTATACCAATGCATGCAAACCTGGAAGCAATATTGCCCGGATTATGAAATTATGCAATGGGGCAATGACTGCATGTCCGAGTTTGAGAATGTATATGTTCAACAGGCTTACACAGCACAAAAATGGGCCTTTGTTTCGGATTACATCCGGCTCTATGCACTGGAAAAATTCGGGGGATTCTATTTTGATGCAGATCTTGAGATAACCCGGCCTATCGATGAATTTAGGAACCTTAGGTTTGTTACGGGGTTTGAGAAACATGAAAAAATTATTTCTCCAGTAACAGCATTTATGGGAAGTGAGAAAAACAATCAAATCGTGAAAGATCTTTTGACCATGTATGACGGGATTCGTTTCAACAATGACGGTGTTTATGATATGGTAACCAATACAGCCCGTATCTCGGAATATTTCCGAGAAAACTTCGTTCTGCCAAAAAATCATAGCGGGAGCAAACTATTTATCCTTGATGAAAAATGCCATGTATACCCTTATTTCTATTTTTGCACTCCTATCCCTAATTTGAATAATTATGCAATCCATCATTTTGAGGGTTCTTGGATTGCATCTATCAGAAGGAAGGAACTGTTTAGCGTTTCCAACCTAAAATTAGTGAAGTTTTCATTTAAACAAAATTTGGATCCTGAAGATCAGGAACTCCCTCTGAGCGAAACCGAAAGACTGATCTGTTCATATACATTAATTCGTAGAAAAGGGAAACGCACATACTCAGTTGTCCAAAAGAACAACTGACGGTAAGGCCGATTCTTCAAAGCCGGTTATTTCCAAATCTGGGATTCTAGTTTTTTGACGTAATAGGCACGATAGACTGACAGATGTCCATGAATTGTGTCATCTAGCACCTTATTTCTCGTTCCGAATATTTCATCAGAGTGACTAGTCGTCTCATTCTGCAATGATGATATGAAAACTGTATTGATAATATTTGGCACACGTCCGGAAGCAATCAAGCTTGCTCCAGTGATTCTCCACATGAGGAGACATTCCGATATCCGTCCAGTGGTTTGCTTCACGGGTCAGCATGAACCAGAGATGGTGGACCCTATTTTCGAGATATTTTCAATTCAGCCGGATGAACACCTATCAGTGATTGAACCCGGTCAGTCTCTTGCAGGTTTAACAAAGGCATTGATTGATCAGCTCGCTCCGGTATTCGAGCGAATTCGTCCTTCCGGGGTATTGGTTCAGGGAGATACCACCAGTTGCTTGGTCGGGGCGCTTGTCGCTTTCTACAATCAAATCCCAATCGGTCATGTTGAGGCGGGGCTGCGCACCAATAATCTAGATGCCCCATTTCCAGAAGAAGGGAACCGACAGCTTGTTTCTCGCTTGGCAACACTTCACTTTGCTCCGACACTCCGTTCTGCAAAGGCTCTCTATCAGGAAAACATAAGCAAAGACTCGGTTTCGATCACAGGAAATACTGTAATTGACGCTCTTTTTGAAGTTGTCAGGAGAAACGAATCAAACCGCATCAATGCACTGGCGAAAATCTGGCCAGATCGCCGTCACGAACGCCCTTATGTTTTGGCAACCATGCACAGGCGAGAGGTCTTCGGAGAGATGATTCGAGGCATGCTTGGCGCTCTGTCTGACATTGCCGCTCAGCACTCTGATATCGATGTTGTTCTGACAAGTCATCCGAATCCCAATGTTCAAGGGGCGATTGAAGACATCTTGCCTGAAGCACCATCAAGCCTGAAGGTCATCCCTCCTCAACCATATAATTTATTCGTTGATCTGATGAAACGGGCGCGTCTGATACTGAGTGATTCCGGAGGGGTGCAAGAGGAAGCACCGTCGCTTGACCGACCGGTTCTGGTATTGCGGAGTCAAACTGAAAGGGAGGAAGGAGTCGAAGCCGGATGCTTGGTTCAAGTGGGTACTGACCGAAAAAAAATCGTCGAAAAATGCAAGCGACTTCTAACAGATGGTGATACATATAGAAAAATTGCCTTAGCTCCTAATCCATATGGTGACGGAAAGGCAGCATTGCGTATAAGCAAGGCTTTTGAAGAATATGTCATGAAATGATTAGGGGCCATGATTAGAACGATGGCGCATTTCTGTCTATAAAGCATGGACTTAGCCGTATCTAAATTTGTAATAGCCTGAAATGTATTCAGGATTGATTTCCAATATTTAAAACACTTCTCTGATCATTGTGCTTTCAATTCGAGTGATAAATTTGGAAACCTCTAAAGAGAGGAAGCTGTTTATGGAGGAACAGCTTCAAGGTCTCGGTCTTGATTACAAAAGAGTTCCTGCAGTGGATGGACGAAAATTGTCACAGGGAATATTAGATGCCATACATGATAAAGATGCCGAGCAAAGGTATTGGAGATCAAGAGAATTCGACCTGCGAAAATATCCTCCATTTCATGAGCTTTCTCGGGCGGAAATTGCCTGTGTCTTGAGTCACAGACAGATTTATCAGGAGATTGTCGAAAACAATATTGATACAGTGCTGGTATTGGAAGACGATGTCTATCTAAGTGAACAAATAGGAGAATTGCTCAGATTATCGCACCTATTTCCGCATGGCTGGGATATCGTCGAATTGGGTTGCTGCGCTCGTAAAACCTTCCTGAAAAAAATAAAAACGCCACAAGCAATATCCGGGTTTGGGGAATTGAAGAAAGCAGTCGGAATGAGGGAAGTGATCGGTTCTTACGGTTATATTGTGAACTTCAAAAGCGCCAACAAGCTACTGGATTCAACCAAGGTAATATACAAGACGATCGACCTCTATATTGGAGACCACAAAATATTCAATGTATATGTTTTTGAACCTCAACTTGTTCTGCACAATAATTTATTTGATACGACAATTCAAACGGAGAAAGACCTCCAGAAAAAATCGAAAGAAAAAGCCGAATATCATATTTGGGAGACATATTTTCCTTGGTTCAGCAATTTCCCCAGACTTCTTGGATGGATGGTCAAATTTAGACTAATGAGAGCAATCATGAAACTGAAAATATCCATTTCATACCGCATAGCCAAACTAATGTTCTTCACTCGACAGGCATTCACTAGTCGAGGCCAGTAAGTAGTATTTTTCTTCGGGAGACTACTATTCATGAGTAAGGTATCAGATCTGGATTTGACAACCCCAATTCGAGTGATTAGCTTGAAAGATTCACTTGAAAGGCAAAACCATATTAAGATGCAGCTCGATTGTCTGGGCCTCAAATACTCTGTATTTAGTGCGGTGGACGGCGACCTTTTATCGACTGATGAAATCAAGGAGGCTTATGACGGAGCAAAAGCCTTGTCAATTCGTGGGAAGCACCTTGGCCCTGGGGAAATCGGCGTTGCATTAAGTCATATCAGTCTGTGCCAGGAAGTGGTAGATCACCAACTGGAAGCCATGCTCGTTCTTGAAGATGATGTCAAGATTGATCCTGCGGTTCAATCTGTCGTGAAGCAGGCTGCACAGTTTCCGAGCGATTGGGATGTGGTGTTTCTGGGTTGCGACTCACGTCGAGTCTTTCTGAAAAGCGTTCCGGGCGGCACCGTTTTTTCGGATGGGTTTGAATTGACGCAAGCACGGGGCACTGGTCCAGTGAAGGGGGCCTATGCCTACATGATTAGCTATTCAGGCGCCAAAAAACTCCTGGAATCAACCGCAAAGTTCTGCAAGCCAATTGATTCCTATACGGGAGATAATCGTGTTTTAAACATCTATGTGTTCAGGCCCAATATAATTTCCCATCCAAATTCATTTCCCAGCATCACGTCTCTAAAGCTTCAGAAACTGCTTCGACTGCAAAATGCCCGGGCAATAGCAGGGGAGGAAAGCGAGCATTACTACAAATTGCAAAAGCCTGATTTGTGCACAATGACAGCTGCCTTCAGGAAACTCAAATCGTCAGTCGAATATCGGCTTGTCAAGCTTTGCTTGACGGTATTTGACCGCCTTGATTCTAAATTTCGCTGAAATGAAGCGTGCGGTAAACCTGGGCAGATGGAAAATGTTTTCATTAATGTATATGAGGGATGGAAATTTACTCTCTGATTCCGCTATTCCGCTTTGGGTTTGTACAGGCTAGCGGGGGTGTATTAGTTTTTTTGATATTATTGCCAAGTTATGGTCGCGGCCTGCCAGACTTTCGATTGGCTCAAGGGCCAGTGATCGCCGCTTCAGCAATTTGGAAAGGCCTGATAAAGTCAACGCCCTGAATTTCGGAGTTTTGGAAAGAGCATAGAAATTCTCATATCACATCTCACGCAATAGTCTTGAGACATGCTCACCCTTCTCCACATCTTTTTTGTAGAATCCTTCCATAGCAATGACAGGGCTGTATTTGGACAACGTCTCAGATGCTCCAGCAAGTACCTTGTCCTCATGACCCTCTACATCGATCTTTACAAAAGAAACATCGTGCAAACTCAGAGAGTCGGCCAATGAATCAAGCCTTTCTACCTCAACCTCAATGTCGCTGTTCGCATCAGTAATCATTGAACCTCCAATATTTTGACGATTGATTGAAAAATTCAATGTGGCGCGGGTATCTGACAGGCCTTTCTGCACAACTTCAATCCTGCAACTCCTTGAATTCAAGCGAAGAAGTGTTGCGGCCATTGGATTTGGTTCGAAAGCCACAACTCTCTTGAAGTGATTCGCAAAAAAACACGCATGATTTCCTATATTTGCACCAATATCGAGCGCGATAGAGCCACGAGGCAAGCGAGGAAACAACTCATGGGCAAGAAAGGCCAGCTCACGATACTCGAATAGACCATTAATAATTATCTCGCTTGAGACGTAGTCGCCAAGAAAAACAGCATCAACAGCATGGGTCATTTTACCTTCTTCATACTCCCGCAGATAGTTCTTGGTACAATTGCGCAAAATTATCTGCTTAAGGGATCGTTTCATATTTTCCGGGCGATAAGACGAGAATTTTCGAACAGGTTCATGAGTTTTGTAAATTGGCAACTGCAGCCCAGAGCGGCTCAGATTCAAGTGCTAACTATTTTATATTCTCCAGTTTCAGTCCGCAGGCATCATAAGCGATGCAGTCCGGCACTGCAAGGCCCGGTGCAGGCGCGTGCATCCATCGCCCGCCGGTTGCGGGTGCAGCCCGGGACCGGTCCGGCCAGGGGGGCAGGGCAAGGACAGGCCTTCATGAAAGACCTCGAACGGCGTGCGGCAAGCCAGTACCTTGCGGGGGCGGCGGTTCAGCCGGTCCTCGACCTGACGCACTTCTTCCGCCGTGGCCCAGGCCAAGCCGGCGCCCTTCGGAAAGTACTGGCACACCGCCACTGGCGGTCTCGTTCAGGTCGCGCTTCCGGGAGTGGCAAGTGGCCGCAAGGCAGAATCCTGCCCTAGGCCCGGCGGAGGCGGAGACCTCCCGGCGGGCGCTTGCCGCTGTCCGCAGTCAGGGTGCTACACTTCAGAGTGGAATTGGGGTGATCAAAAAAGACAAGGATCTTGCCAGAAAGGCATGTCGAAAACTTGTCAAACTATGGAATACGCGCAACCCTGGCGAATGGAAAGGTCACCCGAGGTGTATCGCTAAAGGGAGTTTAAATCCTTGGCGCAGGGAATATTTTCAAGATGGGGATGACGAGGCATTAGTTGGTATAGGCAGCATCCGGGTTCAAGTGCCAGCAAAACGTGGCAAGCCCAGTTTCTGGCAATACTTCGTTAAGCGCAGGTGGGAATCAGCAACTGAGCTTGTCTACCGAAATTTCGTAAAGCCCAAAGGCTTAGTCGTTGACATTGGTGCCTGGATTGGTCCAACGGTCATTTATGCCCTAGCCTGCAGGGCTTCGAGAGTAGTGGCGCTTGAACCGAATCCGGATTGTTTTGCCATTCTACAGCACCTGTCGAAATCTGCCTGCAAGTACGATTGTCAGCTTGACCTCCTCAATATGGCTATTGGGGACACGGAGGGGGAAATTATGATGGGAATGCCGGAGAACTGCGATGATACCAGTCAATGGGGATGGCAGGGTCAGGACTACGCTGTAAAAAGCTCTACTCTTGCCAGTCTCATTGAGTTCCAGGATTTGAAAAACCCCGACCTTGTAAAGATTGACATAGAGGGCTACGAAGTAAAAATTGCTGGCGAGCTTTTGAGCGCGGCAGAAATTCTTCCAGCAGTCCATCTGTCTGTTCATGTTCCTTTCTTCCCTCCTGGCTCGGATGTTGATATGCTTGTTCGCATATCTGAAGAATATGAAGTATTTGACGATCATGGCCGGCAGCTTAGCCATAAGGAATTTGCCAATCGAGTGACATCGACAAAACCCTTCCCTTTATGGGGGAGTCGTGTTGGCAACTTTTTTTCTGTTGTTCTGCTATCCAGGAAATTTCAAACGCAAGGGCGGTGAAGCGGCGCTTAAATCACGCCCAGGAGATCTTTCGGTCCTGATTTGCATCGGTTATCCGGGAAAAACAACCCTGGAATTTTTCGCTTTTTCTGAGCCATTAAGAATTTCCTTGTCATTTTTGAGCTGCTTGACTAAATACCGCAAATAAAATGCAGACGAGTAAAGGAAAATCATCAAAGTTTGCCAAAAAACTTGCACTCTCATTTCATGAGCAGTTTGCTCAGAACCAGAACCATCATCAAGCAATGTTTGTACAGGTTTTAGCTGTTCTCGTTACTGTTCTGGTTGGTTTTGGATATGCGTACAGCCATCTGCAAAATGGGTCGAGTGACGGAGATAAGATGCAGCCAGATTTATTGTATGCATCCTTTGCTATATCGATGGTTCTTTTGTCGCTTGCAATAGCATTGATAGCAAACATGGCCTATGGCTTCAGAAGGGACCAAGCTACCGCTGGTCGAATACGGGTAATCTTCGGAGCAATGAAAGCCCGAAATGGCAACGAGGATGATCGTGCCTATTTCCCGCTCGCATACAACCCATTTGGGAAAGCCGGAATCAATGGGTTCTTCTGGATGCCGGGTTATCACAGCATATTTTATTTTGCATTGATTGCGGTCAAGTTCATACTAATACTTATTGTAATCAATCAGGCTTTTTTCGGTATTGATCACCAAGGTAAATACCATTTTTTGTCCTGTGTTTCAATCATGGTTTTTGCTATCAGTCTTTATTCGGATTTTTTAGTGTTGACTCGGTACAGAAGAAAATGGAAAAAATTCTTAAAAAAGAACAAGGCAGTATTGCAAGCGAAACCTAAAGCTGGCAACCCTTAAGCTGACCTATAGAGGCTTTGGCAAGATATTTCCCAAGATTACATCCGTGATGCTCGTACAAACATGAATGGGCAATCCAAACCCCTTTTTCGAGACAAGCTGTCCGCATCGCTCTTCGAAAGGGAATATGCATCATCTTAAAGGGTAGCGCATTTACCGCTGTCGTGTGGTCCTGTGCCAGTGCAGCAATGTTTTATAGCAAATTTGATAAACCAAATTGCGAAACCCTTGAAGAATTCTTCCAGTGAGTTCTGCCGGTCTTGCGGCTCGGCGGTCCTCATTGATGGTCCCAGTCGTTGTTTGTTGATCTCCTATCGTAATAGGAGGCGGCACTACCAATGCCACCTGCAACTCCTTTTCCCAAAAAAATTTATGATCTT
The DNA here is from genome assembly GCA_026709505.1 of Gammaproteobacteria bacterium. Lineage (GTDB taxonomy): Bacteria > Pseudomonadota > Gammaproteobacteria > Arenicellales > Poriferihabitantaceae > Poriferihabitans. Next base: position 12,609 of record JAPOSW010000010.1, read on the forward strand.
CGTCTACCGGACGAAAAAAAGGTATGGAACAATCGAGAAGTCTCTGTGCGGCAGATTTCTTGAGGACGTATCCAATGGTGCAGTTTGGCACCTTGTAGGGCGTTACAATAATATGGTCCGGCCCGAGCGGGCGGCGATCAAAATATTTTGGGTTGGCATCCAGACTGAAGAGTTTCACCATGTCCCAGTTTCCGGTATCTGCCGACAAAAGTTCCATTAATGCTCCTAAATCACTGGATGCCTTAAAGTCATCCTCAAAGATGAAACCACCCTCGGAATTTCCTTTTGCAATTTCTTTCCAGACTTCAATATGACTGAGATAGCATCCAATCTCCGATGCTACGAGAGGGTTTCGTGCACGATAGCCATTTATTTTTGCATCGTATACATTTTCCTAATTACCACCAATCATAAGCAGGTTTTGTGATACAATGGGACAGATGCAACCACTTGATTAAAAAGGAGTATATCCATGAAGCGAAATCCTGTCCAGTTCCAGAAAGGCCTCAGTCTCAACGAATTTCTCGAACATTACGGAGACGAGGACAAGTGCCATGACGCACTGTTCCGGCTGCGCTGGCCGGACGGC
>JAPOSW010000020.1:0-2997 GCA_026709505.1 Gammaproteobacteria bacterium
ATGTGATCGGGAATCTTGACAATCTGGGAATCATCCACGAGCACCCATTCGGCAAATGCCGCAGTTTTCATGCCTTGGGATATTTCCGTTCCATCCTCAAGCGCCAAGAGATGCGTTTCATCTTCGGCAGCGGACTTGTCGCACAGAACCGGTTCCCCCTGATCACAGAAATGGCAGCTCCCACAGGATCGAATGAGGGTCACAATGACCTTGTCTCCAACCGCTACCCGATCAACATCTGATCCAGCTTCCATGACTACTCCGGATGCTTCATGCCCATAAATGGCTGGGGTGTAACCTCCCCATGCGCCTTCCGCATAGTGAATGTCCGAATGGCAGATCGCGCAGGCTCCAATCTTGACTTTCACCTGATGGCCAGATGGGTCGCCAATTGAAACCTGTTCGATGGTCAATGGCTTGCCATGCTCGTGACATACTGCTGCTTTCATGTTCCTTGATTCCGAGAGTTTGAAAAACGGAATTTTACTATTTCCCGTTCTGCGAATATTCGATTGCTGGAACGAATTGCGGTTTTTTGAAATGAAGAACTGTGGTCACAGGATAGTTTTTTTGCGAAGTGGACCCGGGAACGAGACAACCAGTAAGATTGAGAATGGCGCATGCTACGATGAATATTTTCTGGCGAGCAAGTTCCAGGCATTTTCCACAACCTCACGGCTGGTATCCCGTGTACGCAGAAGCCTTATTTCAATTTGCTGATTCCATGATTGACTACCGGCAGGTACGAGCCTGCCACTCTTCAAATCACCATTGACCAGCATGGCTTGTAGCCAGGCCATGCCGCGTCCCTCAAGAACCATATCCCGAATCATGTCTCCCATGGTTGATTCGTAAACCGGATTGATGTGCAGCTCAACATCCGACCTCGTCATTCGTGCTTGCCGTTGCCACCCAATAGGATTTTCAGATGAAAAACCAATACAGTGGACCGGTTGTTCCGCCGTACCCGGCAATTGGAATAATGCATTGCCCTCTTCATCGGGAATGGAAACCGGAATCAATTGATCCAGGCTCAGAGTAAGCCAGCTGTAATTTCGAACGTCGAGCAAATCCGGCATGGTCTGCTGATGAAAACACACAATAAAGTCAACTTCATCATTGATCAAGTCTTTGAGACAATTATTCAAATTGTCAGATTTGAGTATGCAGGGACCAAGATTAATTTGCTGCTCGATTTCAGCCATCAACTCAGGCAGAAAGTGGCGTGCAAGCACATGCTGGGCACTAATCCGAAGTGGATCTGTGGTATGCAGACCAATTCGCCGTGCCCCCACCCTTGCTCGATATGTGGTCCTGACAATCTCCACCGCTTGACGGTAAAAGTGATTGCCCGCTCGAGTCAAGTTTACAGGATATGAGCTCCGGCTTATCAACTGGACACCGAGCCAATCCTCAAGCTGCTGAATGCGCCGGCTGAGAGTGGATTGCGTAGTATGCCGCTCCTCGGCCGCCTTGGAAAAGCTGCGAGTCGTTGCCAACACCAGAAAATCCTCAAGCCATTTAAGTTCCAAAGCGTATTCTTCCAGATTGAATTAATTCATAAACTATGCATTTTTTGAATATTATAACATCGATATTGAACTGAATCTACCCTGTTATTTCATGATCGTTTTTCCAAAATAAATCATTGACTATTTAACTATATCGGTATATTTTATGTTTTTTACTGGTTAACTATTTTTTATTTTCTTTATCGCTTTTTTGCATAAATATAAATAGAATTAGCAATTTTTTAGATGCCTATAAGGAGTGAAGAATCATGCTTGATTTATTGAAACGCATAAAACAACTCTGTTCCGTGGTTATCTCACTGGGGATTATCAGCACAGCTCCGACAACCGCTTTTACTGCTGATAGACCGCAGATGGGAGGCACCCTGGTCGTTGGGGCAACATCAACTCCCCGAAACCTGAATCCTGCAGTACAGTCCGGCACCGCAACAGGCATACCGGGTGCCCAGTTGTTTGCAACGCCGTTGAGGTTCGATGAGAACTGGAATCCCCAGCCCTATTTGGCAGAAAGCTGGGTATTTTCTGATAATGGCCTGAGCCTTACCTTGAACCTGAGAAAAAATGCGGTTTTCCATGATGGCGAACCAATCACTTCAGAAGACGTGGCTTTCTCCATAGAAACCATCAAAAACAACCATCCGTTCAAAAGCATGTTCGATCGTGTTGAGACAATCGAAACACCAGATGCCCATACGGCTATTCTGCGACTGACCAAACCGCACCCGGGCATCTTGCTTGCAATGTCGTCATCACTGTGCGCCATCATTCCAAAACATGTCTACGAAGGCGGGGAAGACGCCAAGAAACATCCGAAAAATCTCGAGCCTGTCGGATCTGGCCCATTCAAATTCGTCGAATATGTCAAGGGGCAGCACCTAATCATGGAAAGAAACCCCGATTTCTTTCTGGAAGGGAGACCATATCTGGACAAAATCATCATTAAATACAATAAGAATTCCAATGCTTTGGCACTGGATGTAGAACGTGGCGACATTCATATACGTCCATTCAATACCAAGGCCCGTGAACTCACCCGCCTGAAGGAAAATGATGACCTGGTCATTACCCGGGACGGCTATGCTGCCATTGGCCCCATTTCATGGCTGGCCTTTAACCTGAATCATCCCATTCTTGGCAAGAAAGAAGTCAGGCAGGCAATCGCCTACGGTATCGACCGGGCCTTTATTACCGAGCAGATACATGCCGGATTGTCACAACCCGCTTACGGCCCTATTGCCATGGACAATCCATTTGCAGATCAGGATGCGGTTCGTTACGGCTATGATCCCGAAAAAGCCAATGCCATGCTTGATGCCGCCGGGCATCCCCGAGGCGACAACGGAATGCGCTTTGAAATCACGCTTGATACCCTGCTTTCGCAGCGTGAAGTCGCTGAATTCCTGAAGCCCCATCTGGCCGAGATCGGCATTGACATCAATTTGAGGATCCCGCCTGACTTCCCAAC
>JAPOSW010000020.1:3223-7112 GCA_026709505.1 Gammaproteobacteria bacterium
TTTCAGAAGATCGTCACAGACGAATTACCGGTCTACTGGATGTACGGACTGCCATATCACACGGTCTACAATAGAAATGTTGGCAATCCTCCTTTGTCAATCTGGGGGACCATGAGTCCTATGGATGAGGTCTACCTCAAACAATAGTCAAAACGATCACTTTCGAGAAAAACTGTGCCTGGAAACGGCCCGTTGTCAATCCATAGACCACTTCGGCTTCATTCCAGGCACTAACCCGTTTATTTTCTTCGGGCCTTGGATTTATTCATGCGACAGTGAAATTTGCCAGTGGTTTCTGTTCTGAAAATTCTCGGTGAACGCATTGCGTTTGCTCTTGCGGTAATTTTTTCGGTTCTAATCCTCAATTTCATCCTGATAAGGCTGGCTCCCGGAGATCCTGCTTCAGTGATTGCGGGAGAATCGGGAGGAATTACCCAAGAGATCATTGATGCAATTCGCAAAGAATATGGACTTGACCTTCCAATGCATGAGCAACTTGGAATTTACCTTGGCAATGCAATCAAGGGGGATTTAGGGTATTCCTACTATTTCAACACGCCAGTTGTCGAGCTGGTTATATCCTATATGTGGCCAACCATCCTTTTGATTGTGGTAGCCACAGTCATGGCATTGATTCTCGGAACCGTATTCGGTGTCATTGCTTCACGCAAGCCTGATGGCTGGTTATCGAATTTTCTGACCGTATTCTCTTTGATTGGTTACTCGGCACCTCCATTTTGGACAGGTATGCTGCTGATTATCTGCTTTGCCTTCATCCTGCCATGGTTCCCGGTTTCTGGCTACTCTGATGTGACTCTTGACGTTGGTCCGTTGGGTCATGCATTGGATATCCTTCATCACCTGATATTGCCTTCAATTACGCTTGCATTGATTTATCTCGCACAATACAGCCGATTAGCAAGGGCCAGCATGCTTGAGGTCATGGGATCCGATTACATTCGAACCGCCAGGGCAAAGGGTCTCTCTGAAAGCGTGGTTTTTTTCAAGCATGGATTGCGTAACGCGGTCTTGCCAATCATCACCATAACCGGACTCCATTTTGGCAACATCCTCTCGGGAGCAGTACTTGTTGAAGCAGTATTTAACTGGCCTGGACTTGGCACGCTAGCCTTCGATTCACTGTTAAGACGTGATTATTCGACAATCCTTGGACTCCTGTTTTTCTCTGCAGTCATGACTATAGTGGCAAATCTGATGACCGATCTTTGCTACCGAATCGCAGACCCAAGAATCAAGATCAAGAAAAGGTAAATTATCCGATTACCCGCTCATGAATAAACAAGCAGAAGTGATCAAAGCCGACAATCCTGCGCGAGAGGTGTGGAGACTATTCCTTCGAAACTGGTCAGCGAGATTGGGACTCTTCATCATGGTATTGATCATTCTAGTCAGTATTTTCGGACCCGGGATTTATGCCGTAGATCCTTTTTCGATTCGAGGTGCTCCATTTACACCTCCGGGCGTTGATTCAAACGTGCCATGGGGAACAGACCATGTGGGCAGGGATATCCTTGCAGGCATGCTTGGTGGGGGGAGAGCGACCCTGGCTGTAGGCTTATCTGCTGCGGTGATGACGATTACAATTGGCTTGGTTGTCGGTGCTTTTTCGGGATATTACGGAGGTCTTGTTGATGAGATCCTGATGCGTATCACCGAATTCTTTCAGGTGCTTCCGTCATTAATTCTCGCAATGGTTCTTGTAGCCCTGTTTACCCCTTCATTGGAAATGATTGCAATAGCGATAGGAATCGCGGCATGGCAATCTACCGCACGACTCACGCGTGGAGAGTTTCTGCGACTTCGTGAACTGGAGTATGTTAAGGCCAGCCGCACTATCGGTGCTTCGGATAGTCGTCTGATGTGGGTCATCATATTGCCGAACGCCCTTCCTCCACTCATAATCTCTGCGACTCTCATCATTGGTGTTGCAATCCTGTTTGAAGCTGGCTTGAGCTTCCTCGGCTTGGGGGACCCCAATGTAATGAGCTGGGGGCTCATGATTGGCTCAAGCAAAGAGTACATTTTTGATTCCTGGTGGGCAACTGCCTTTCCCGGCACTGCAATCTTTCTTGCCGTACTCAGTGTCAGTCTGATCGGCGATGGACTCAACGATGCACTTAACCCCAAACTCAGAAATAGATGATTGATTCGCGTCAGCATGAATCGACATTGCTTGAGGTCAACAACCTGAATGTTGATTTCAACACGCGAGAGGGCATAGCCCGTGTACTGAATGGAGTGAGCTTTAGCTTGCAGCCAGGAGAAGTCCTGGGCATCGTTGGCGAATCAGGTTGTGGAAAGAGCATGACCGCACTTTCCATTATGGGGCTGGTTCCCAATCCTCCAGGCAAGGTTGTTGGCGGAAAGATCATCTATGACGGAGAAAACCTGCTCGAATGTACGCCTGAACGCATGCGGAAAATCCGAGGCAATCACATTTCCATGATTTTTCAGGAACCCATGACCGCGTTAAATCCGGTTATCAGGATCGGAGATCAAATCACAGAATCGCTTCTCTTGCACCAGAAGCTTTCGCATGATGATGCCATTGACAAAGCGACTGAACTGCTTCGAGAAGTACACGTGCCACTTCCGGAAAAACGCATTCATGAATTTCCGCATCAACTCTCAGGAGGAATGCGTCAACGCGTAATGATAGCAATTGCCTTGGCTTGTGAGCCAAGTATCCTAATTGCCGACGAGCCGACAACCGCACTTGATGTGACTGTGCAAGCACAGGTTTTCGACCTTCTTCTGGAACTCCGTCAAGAGCGAAAAATGGCAATCATCCTGATTACACATGACATGGGAGCCATCGCTGAAATGGCCGGTCGCGTGCTGGTTATGTACGCGGGAAGAGTCATCGAAACTGCAACCGTTGACGATATCCTGCAAAAACCCGAGCACCCATATACCCAGGGGTTAATTTCCTGTGTTCCAATCCTCCATATGGGGTCGGATACTGAACGCAAATCCCTCAATGAAATTCCCGGAATAGTGCCATCATTGACAAGTCTTGGTCATGGTTGTGCCTTTGAACCGAGATGTCAATCCAGATTGCCAAGATGTGCAATCGACATGCCGATCACCTTTGATACGGATACCGACCACAAAACGGCCTGCTGGCTCTTTGAGCAAAGATAATCATCATGCCTAAGGATATTCTACTCAGCGTTCGGGACTTGAAGGTTCACTTTCAGGCAAGTTCCGGGAAACTTTTTACCCAGCACAAATGGCTGCATGCGGTTGATGGAGTCAGTTTTGACATACCATCAGGATCTACATTTGGGATAGTCGGGGAATCCGGTTCCGGCAAGTCTACTGTTGCTTTGGCGATTATGCGCCTTGTACCCATCAGGCATGGGGAAATCCTGCTTTCCGGAGATCTACTATCGCACGCAAGGGGAAAGCAGCTTAAAGACCTCAGAAGGAACGTTCAGATTGTCTTTCAAGATCCGTATTCATCTCTCAATCCTCGCATGCGTGCCGGTTCAATTGTGCGTGAACCGCTTGACCTGATGGAAATTGGAGAGCGTAGCGAGCGCGATGAACGTGTCGAAAAACTATTTCAGAGCGTGGGTCTGCGTAGTGAACATCGTGCCCTGTTCCCACACCAGTTTTCAGGAGGCCAGCGTCAACGAATAGGTATTGCACGTGCTTTGGCAAGTCAACCAAATCTGATCGTGTGCGATGAGCCTGTCTCTGCTCTTGACGTTGCCATTCAGGCGCAAATTCTAAATCTGCTCCGCAATCTGCAAAATAAACTCAATCTGACATATCTGTTTATCTCGCATGACTTGGGAGTAGTCCAGCACGTCTGTGATGATATTGGAGTGATGTATCTGGGCAAGATAGTTGAGCGAGCCGA
>JAPOSW010000020.1:7524-12971 GCA_026709505.1 Gammaproteobacteria bacterium
GCACATTAAATGAATTAGCAAGCCTCGGTGACTATTCGCTCGATACAAGGTTTGCCGACAAGGTTTTAATGCCGGGCCTTGTTGAAGCACATTCTCATGTTATGCAAGGAGCGTTCTGGAAAAGAGTTTATTGTGGTTATTTTGACAGGATGGACCCCGAAGGCCGGGTTTGGCCGGGGTTAACGACAATTGACAATCTTCTAGTGCGCCTAAGCAAGGCAGACCGGGAATTTGAGGATCGAACCAAACCCCTGGCAGGATGGGGGTTTGATCCGCTTTATTGGGGATCCGAGCGTCTACAAAGACGCCATCTTGATCAGGTATCAACAAGCAGGCCGATCGGAATATTGCATGCATCCTGTCATATCCTGAACGTCAACACAAAAACCCTGAAGATGGCCGGCCTTCTGCGTAGCGGACTGAAACATCCAGGCCTTCCTCTAGGTGAAGATGGTTTGCCTGAAGGCGAACTTAGGGGCCATGAATGCATGGCCTTGGCAAATCGACATGTCGGGTTCATGCGTGAAGAGCTGGCCAACGATGAGTTCGGTTTTCGACAATTTGCTAAGCAGTGCGTTCGAACCGGGGTTACGACTGCAACAGACTTGGCCGCCGTACTTCCAGATGATGCAGTCAAGATGATGCTCCGAGTGACTGCTGAACAGGATTTTCCAGTACGCATTGCAGCAATGCGAAAATTTATCAATCTCACCGGTCCTGACTTGATACGGGTTGCGAGAGAACTGGGTGACCTGAGTACTGACGGGCTTCGATTAGGCTCAATTAAGGTCGTTGCAGACGGCTCCATACAGGGCTTCACGGCCAGACTTTGCGCTCCGGGATACTTCAACGGAGCACCGAATGGAATATGGTACATGCCAAGAGAGCATATTGAGGAAGTTAGTCGGCTGGCACTTAAGGAAAATGTCCAAATGCATGTCCATACCAATGGTGATCAGGCAACACAGCTTGTTCTGGAATGCATTCAAAAAAGCCTAAAGAAACATGCATGGTCAGACCATCGGTTCACGATGCAGCATTGTCAATTGGCCAGTCGAAATCAATTGAAAAAAATGCGTGAACTCGGGCTTTGCGCAAACCTTTTTTCAAACCAGATTTTTTTCTGGGGGGATTTGCACTGCAAATATACAGTTGGGCCCAAACGGGCGAGGAATATGAACGCCTGTCGGAGCGCACTTGACATTGGAGTGCCAACCGCTATTCATTCTGACGCCCCAATTACTCCATTAAGCCCGCTATTTACAGCCTGGTGTGCTGTCAATCGACTGACTCATTCTGGACAAGTGCTCGGAAAACATGAATGCATCACCATTGATGAAGCACTGTACGCCATTACCATGGGAGCCGCCTATACCCTGAAACTGGACAGTGAGATCGGCTCGATCGAAAAAGGCAAACGAGCGGATTTTGCGATCCTTGAACAAGATCCGACCGAAGTCGACATAAAAAACCTCAAAGACATCGAGGTCTGGGGCACTGTACAGGATGGGCGCGTATTCCCCGCCTCTGAGCAATGATGAATCAGGAACTACAACAGTCAGACCGGATTCAAGTAACCATTGTTGGCGGCTATCTCGGTGCAGGCAAGACTACCCTGATCAATCACCTGCTTCGAAATGCCAATGGCAAACGCCTTGCTGTACTGGTCAACGAATTTGGCAAGTTACCTATTGATGGAGATTTGATCGAGTCTATCGAAGGTGAAGTAATTAATGTTGTTGGGGGCTGTATCTGCTGTAGTTATGGGGAAAGCATGATCAGCGGGCTAATGGATTTGACTGATATCAAGCCCTCATTCGATTGCGTTGTCATAGAAGCGAGCGGTGTTGCAATCCCGGGTTCAATTGCAACCACTGTTCAATTGCTTGACGGGTTTTCACTAAATGGCATCATTACCATAGCCGACTGCGATACGCTGCTTGATTTCGTCGAAGATCCGTATCTTTCAGATACGATTAAAACCCAGTTTGCGCATTCCGATATCACAATTGTGAATAAAACTGATCTCGCTAACGAGGAAACACATACAGCCGTTATTGATTGGCTATCTCAGAATTACCCGACGACACAACTGATTGAAACATGTAGAACGATCGTGCCGCCTGAAATTGCGCTCGATTTGGGCAATGATTCCGGGCAACGCGAGTTGTTTCAGAGCAACGATTCTCATGCATCAGCATTTACCAGCACCTCGGTTCAATTGGAAAATGCCATGGACATAGAACGTCTGGCGGAAGCACTTGCTTCAAAAGCATTGGGCTTGATCAGAGTAAAGGGATTTATGAAGTCAGGTGATGGAACGATCAAGTCTTTGCAAACGGTTGGACGACGCTGGGAAATCAAACCAGTGCAAAAACAAGTTCCGTGTCATATGGTGCTTATCGGAATGAAGTCAAACTGGAATCCTCAATCACTACAGTCATTGATTGCAAAGTTCGTTGTATGATGCGTAATTGGTTAAGCAATTACCCCGCAAGTCGACAGTCTTCTTTGGCAATGACAGTTTCCAGCCAACTGATAACCGATGGTGCTAAAAGCTCTCCTTGATGGGATGCGCCTTTGACATAGTCAATGACAGGGATTGAACCAAGCAGGGATAACTCGTTTCTGAGTCGATTGATACGCTCAATTCTGTTGGTGTTCTGGTCGTTAACACCGCTGATGTAGATCGGATCTTCGGGCTGTTTGGAAATTTCCCATGTTTCTGTATCCGCATCTCCGATCACCAAATGTATGGGCACAGCACATACCGCATCAGCATCAAATTTCATGCCAAAATGCTCTTCAATATTTTTAACCCCGGCCGGCCAGTCCCTGTTCTGATCCGGTAAAGAGACATTTCCCGGCGCTCCGATTGAAACCGCTGACAAGCGCTCTGGATGGAGGTATAGGAAGCGATGGGCAAACTGCCCTCCTCCACTAAAACCGAAAAGTGCAAACCTATCAAAATCAATATCCCAAATACTGGCTGCCTGTTCAATCATGTCCAGCAGCAAAAGGTCATAGCGAAAACCGTGTGAATGCATCCACTTGTAGGCATTCACGTCACTGCCATCACTATTTAGAACTGGAAAGAGCGGGGCCAGCAGGATAGTTCCAGTTTTTTCCGAGAAATCACGGAAACTCTGACGTAACCAGTCCCAGCGTGAAGAACCGTGAACAAGAACCAGCAACTGAGATTTGGATGCCGGGCATAGGGACTCGGGCACATACAGGGATAGCAGGAAACGCTGGTCCATTCGACTTGACATCCAAGGCGTGAACCCAGAATCGTAAGGGTGGAGTACAGAGCGAATCATGTGCAAGATCAAGAATGTTGAAACCTATTTCAGTGGTGAGATATTGATTATCCATTGATATTATAAGAGAAATAGCCCGCTAATCCCGATGGAGCCTGCCCCCTGAGGTCAGGTGAAAAAATAACTTGTTGGTTTGAGTTTTGAGGCAGTTGATTTTCGATTGCTTCTGATGCGGGCATGATGCGCAGTTCCTGCAAGAAGTCTGTTAACCCTCAATACAGCTGGGCAACTTCTATTACGGACCAATAATTGACCTGAATAATGGACAAATAGAAGCGGAAAATGACGAGTTATTTTTTCGCCAGCCCCAGCCCTAATCTTCAAATAGAGTCATCAGCATTGGGCGCAAAGCCATATTTACTGCAGGTTTCAGTCCTCGATCTGGAATCACCCATTGGGTGATTCTGCAGACCTCTCGACAATCACGCCGCACAAGGCCTTGGGTACTCTCATGTTTTCTGTTTGTGGATTAGGGCTGACTCTGCTCGGTCAATAAACTGGTCAAACATGTGGATTAAGCCAGCCCCATCAGGTGGCAAGCATGTTAGAGAGTGGGAATTACCCGGAATAGCCGGTTTAGCGGTATCAATAAACCCATAGGGTCGTAATGACAATTGCCGGAGAAGAGAATTTGTTTTCAGGCATCAATTAAAATCTAACGAGGGAATGACGAGATGCGAGATAGAATGTCAACGCTTGGAGTATTGTGGTCGTTTGCGGGCTTTGTGCAGCCCGACCTTCTTCCTTTCAACGACCCTGGCATCCCGGGTCACAAATCCGGCAGTGCGCATTGATGGACGCAGATCGGGATCATATTCGAGAAGTGCGCGCGTGATGCCGTGGCGGATGGCGCCGGCCTGGCCACTATTGCCGCCGCCCTTGACATTCACTCGAATGTCGAGCTTGTCAGTCAGTTCAGCAAGCTCAAGCGGCTGACGTACAATCATGCGCGAGGTTTCCCGACCAAAATACTCCCCGAGCACGCGATTATTGACGAGAATGTTGCCAGCGCCACGTTTCAGGTACACGCGCGCGGTCGAGGACTTGCGCCGTCCAGTACCGGTGTAGACTTGATTTTCAGCCATGATGTTGCTCACAACTCCAGAGGTTGAGGCTGCTGGGCATGATGGCGGTGCTCACTGCCGGCATAGACCTTTAGTTTCGAAAACATGGCCCGCCCCAGCTTGTTTTTTGGCAGCATTCCCTTGACTGCCAGTTCGATGACCCTTTCAGGGTGGTTTTCATTCATTTCCCGAAATGAGGTCTCCCGAATGCCGCCAGGATAGCCAGTATGCCGGTAGTATTTCTTGGCCTCGGCCTTGCGGCCGGTTAATGCCACCTTCTCGGCATTGATCACGACAATATAGTCACCCGTATCCGCATGCGGTGTATATTCCGGCTTGTGCTTGCCCCGAAGACGATGCGCGATGCTCGACGCAAGACGGCCCAGCACCTTGTCGGTGGCATCCACTACATACCAGCCCTGTTTGATCGTTTGCGAATTTGCAAAAAAGGTTTTCATTGAATCTCGGCAGCTAAGAATTGACGTGATTAAAATCAGGGAAACGGATAATACGGAATCAACGCGTAATTTTCAAGACATTTTTTGAAAACGACAATCGGAATATGAATTTGTAGTAAACAAACACGAGTGTCAGAAATTCGCTGTCTTTTTTCGCAATGCACATGCACAACAGACAGATTACTGATACATCTGATGATGTTGATCAAGAAAGAGGTGGATTCTTTGATAGTCTTGTCAGGGGGCTTTGGGTAAAAGAATCTGAATTTCAAAAAATACAGCCCCAGTGGATGGTACATGGGATTGCATTAATCCCGCCCGCCCAGGCTATAAATTGGATCTATCTGTAAATCATATTCCGGACATGATTAGGTTCAATAATTTTCGGACCCTTATCAGGCCTCTCGATTCCTGCCTTCTTCAATGTTTCTTCCAGCTGCTTATATGCATGATAACTTTTTAGATCAAGATTATTTGAGTTTTGGAGGATTTGGCAATGCTTTTTCCTGATGACGGTATTGTTCTGTTTCATTAGCTATCCAAATTTTTTCCTAATTACCACTAATCATAAGCCGAGTTTCAGGAGTTTTTCCGGCATGGGCGGC
>JAPOSW010000009.1 GCA_026709505.1 Gammaproteobacteria bacterium
GTTAATTTACGAGGGGGGGGGGGTGAATCTCATTAGTCGTTTCATGGCTTTCTCCAAATCCGAATGATGTTCATGCATGCATCAGTAGTTACTAGCACTCATCGGCATTATACAGTTTCCCCTCCTGAAAGTGGAGTGGTTTTCAAGTTGAGCCACTATCGCGAGTCCATATTCCTGGACATGACCATTCAACCTCTGCTAGTCTCCATCAGCCAAAAAGCTTGTTGAATTCTTTTCGGGTCTTCCCGGCCTCGCGCTGCAGCCAGTTTCGAAACGAGGCAATCACCGGCAGGTTCTCCCGTCCAGACAGGCACACGATATAGTAGGCCAGCTCAGACCTGCTCTTGACATCGGGAAACATGTTCACCAACCGGCCCGCTTTGAGGTCATCGAGCACATGAGCACTGCGGGCCAGTGCCACGCCCTGATCATCAATGGCAGCTTGCAAGGCAAGACTGGTCTGGGGAAAGTGAGTGCCTTCCGGTATGGAATTGACTTCCATCCCGGCATCACTGAACCAGTCTTTCCATCGCTGGAGGATATCGCTGGTATAACGCCGCAACAACGGATAACGAAGCAGGTCATGCGGTTCTTTTGGCTTGCCATACTTCTCGAGCAGACGAGGGCTGCAGACGGGCATAATGTATTCCTGCAGCAGGGTTTCCTGATAGAGATTTTCCCAGTTGCCATATCCGAGCCGAATACCGACATCGGCATCTCCGGCGGTGAAGTCAGTCAAATCGTCTGTGGTGGATATCCAGACGTTCACATCCGGGCATTCCGAATTGAAGTGGCCCAGCCTCGGCACAAACCACTTGAATGCAAAGGATTCGAGCAAGGTTACCTTCAGTGTGTTTTCCGTTTCATAAGCGCTGGCGATGCTCTCAATGGTTGTGGCAAGCTTGCGCATGAATTCCCGAATGACCGGGACTACCTCATGCCCTGCTTCAGTCAGTATCAGGGAACGCCCCTTGCGTTTGAAAAGCTGCACTCCCCACAGCTCTTCCAGATGCCTGATCTGATGGCTGACAGCGCTTTGCGTGACATGCAGTTCCTCAGCCGCCAATGTAAAGTTCAAATGACGGGCTGATGCTTCGAGCGCCCGAAGCGCTGATGTTGGTGGAATTCTGATCGCCATATTAAGTGAATAATAAATGAATAATATTCATGTATATATGAATACTAATCGTTTGAATCACTGCATATCATACCTATATATTGTCTAACTATCAAACGATTATGCGAAAAGTTGATAAATTCAGCTCGGACTGGTGAAACGATAGCCATGAATATTTTCGATAGATGCGTCTGTGGGTTGCTCTCGTTTTGCTGTTGCAGTCGCAATCGTCGAGTTGATGGGACTGATCTTTCTTCCCTAAGGCTGAAAGGTTCATTGAATGGCAATTTAATCAAGTCGACAAATTAAGGAGTAGTCATGAACAAGTTACCAAACTGGTACATTCAAAGAAAAATCATTCAGGAGATGCAGGCGCTTCCAGACCGTATCCTTGTCGAGATCGGCGTTGACCGCGACCACATCCCTGATCATGTCAAAATGCATTGTGCACCACAGCGCAATCCCATGAGTCAAAAGCTTCGGGTTGATCCCTTCCAGGCAAACTCGCTGAATCTTGGCGAGGCCGCATAATCAGCAAAAACCCTTGTTTTCTCTTATGAGTGTTTTTTCAGGAACCGCTTAGGGTGCTTGTTTGTCATGGTGCTTCAGGCATGACGCATGACTCCCTGGTTGTGCACACGGGATAGGAGCTGGCGAAGGCCACACAGCCTGCCGTTGACCCCGGGAAACCACTCTCCAGGCTTCCCGGATAAAACTGCATGGGTCAGAAATACATCTACATGACTGGCAAGGGAAGAGTGACGGGGATTCCTTCTGATTTAATGGACACCCTGGACTTTTTGCGCATGCTGGTAAATCAACTTCTCCCAGCCCGGCCTGCAGGGAAAAATCCCGTTTCGGTAAAATTATTTTGCGCCAGCCATGACATTCTTTCACATAGCGCAATAAATCACAAGTAGAAATTGACTTAAAAATATAGCAATATACTGATTCTATTGAATATAAAAATATTCATGGAGAATTAATACATGAATGAAATTCATCATAATATGAAAATATATCGTTTGCCTTGCCCCTGTTCATACCTATATATTCCCCAGCATAGAAAGCAATTATGCAAGAAGTTAAACAAAGACAACTGACAAATTCAAATGGTGAATGATATGACTATTTTTGATGATGTGATGACTCGTTTCGGAGTGGCTGCTATCGGTGCAATAACCGTCCTTGCGGCAGTGATTGGATTGATGTCATTCACATGAATTCCGGTCCTTCAGTTAACGAAGATTTTTAAGGTGAGTGAAATGAGTATTTTTGAGGATATTACAACCCGTGTGGGAATCGTTGCAATTTCTGCAATCACAATCGTTACGGCCTTGATAGCCATTGCATCGATTTTTTGAGTGTGTGCAAATCAGGCAGATTTGCGAATTATGTCAATTAATGATTATTTATGCAGGTGAAGAAATGAACACATTACGAAACTGGTATTTACGACGCAGGACAATCCAGGAGCTGAAAGCGCTTCCGGATTACATCCTGGAAGATATCGGCATCAATCGATATCAAATCGAAGAGCATGTCCAGCAGCATTTTGTGCCGGTGGGCAAGGCGAAACGCCGCTCCATGGAAATACGGCCGCTTCTGATAAAGCCGCTTCGACTCCGAGAGGCAGTCTAACCTAAAACATCT
This sequence comes from Gammaproteobacteria bacterium, assembly GCA_026709505.1. Lineage (GTDB taxonomy): Bacteria > Pseudomonadota > Gammaproteobacteria > Arenicellales > Poriferihabitantaceae > Poriferihabitans. The sequence goes on from JAPOSW010000009.1 coordinate 2,771, forward strand.
ATCCTCCTATTGGTGTTTCTTTCGGGCGCTTGTCACAAGCGCCCTTTTTTTGCCCGGGTTCCCTGGATTGTTATAATCTGCGTCCTTTCCAACCGCTTTATAGAGACCCCCCTTGCTCTGGATCAAGTCCTTTCACATTATTGCCATGGTGACCTGGTTTGCCGGGTTGTTCTATTTGCCGAGACTGTATGTCTACCATGCGCAATCAACAGATTTGGCAAGCATCAAGCGATTCAAGATCATGGAAAGAAAGCTGTTCTATGGCATCATGACGCCCGGTGCGGTTCTGACTCTGGTCCTGGGAGCCTGGCTATGGCTGGGATATGGGTTCTCGGGCGGCTGGCTGCATGCCAAACTTGCGATGACGGTTTTGGTGGTCATCCATCACATTTGGTGCTATCGGGCGCTGGTTAGATTTCGTGACGACGCCAACCAGCGCAGCCATGTGTTCTATCGCTGGATGAACGAAGTGCCAGTCCTGTATCTGGTGATAATAGTAATTCTTGTAGTAGTCAAGCCTTTCTGATTGTCCAATCGTACTTCGGGCCTTTTGTGCGTTTTTAACGTTTCTCGGCTACTCGGCACGGGGAGTTCTCTTCAACAAGGCACTGACGGCCTGCCTGGGATCAGCGCCTTCGCACAGGATTTGGTGGACCTGATCGGTAATCGGCATCTCGACCTGTTTCCGTGATGCGGTCCTGTAGAGCATCTCGATCGTATTGACGCCCTCGATTTCCTGATTGATTTCCTGCTGGATTTCCTTGACTGTCTTTCCCTTCCCAATTCCGAGACCAAAACGACGGTTTCGGGATTGATCATCAGTGCAAGTCAGAATCAGGTCCCCGAGACCGGACAGTCCCATCAGGGTCTCGGAACGGCCGCCCAGTGCAATTCCGATACGCGATACTTCACTGAGTCCCCGAGTAATCAGGGCGGCCCGGGCATTCGCGCCAAAGCCAAGACCATCGCTGATTCCCGCGGCGATTGCTACAACATTCTTGACCGCACCGCCGAGCTGAACGCCAATCGGATCATCGCTGTAGTAGACCCGGGTGTAATCCACCCGAAACCACTGCGCCAGCTCCCGGGCATCGACCAGAGATGGACAGGCCATGGTCAGCGCCGTTGGCATCCGGCTTGCGAGTTCACTGGCAAAGCTTGGCCCTGAAATCACCCCGTATCGAATATCGCCGAACACTGCTTCGCAAATTTCGCTCAGCAGCTTGCCGCTGGTCGTATCAAAGCCCTTGGTTCCCCAGATTATCGTGCTCTGTTTTGGGTCTCTTCCTGAACTTTCCAGAGTCCGGCGCAGGTCTTCGAGCGATTGACGAAAACAGTGGCTCGGTACAGCAAGGACGAACAGCAGCGATTCATTGAGCACACTGGATAATGTTGCGGTTATCCGCAAATGATCCGGCAACCGGACCTGGGGAAGATATGCGAGGTTGCGACGTTGCTTTTCCATCGCATGCGTGCTTGCCGGGTCGCGCCCCCACAGGTCGACTTTCTCGAATTTCTCGCATAAAAGGCATGCAAGAGCGGTACCCCAGGAACCAGCGCCGATTACAGAGATGCGATCCGGTAATTTCTGCATTCAGCAAAAAGTCCTGTACTGGTCTCAGGGCTGGATATCCTGGCCACCATCCTTGCCTTGTTCGGCCTGCTGCTTGCGCTTTTCCAGATAGGCCTGTTCAAAATTGATCGGCGCAATCAGAAATGGCGGAAAGTTGCCCTTTGATATGAGACCGGCAATTTGCTCGCGAGCAAATGGCAACAGGATGTTTGGACACGCGACATGCACCGTTTTCTCGATAGTGCTCGCATTGCCATGCCGGACAATAAACAGTCCGCATTGTTCAACTTCCGCAAGATACAGGGTCTGTGTATCCAGCGTGCAGGTCACGGTCACGCCAAGCCGCACCTCGGTTAGTCCCTGGTCGGGATTCAGGACCTTGTGATCAACCCGAAAATCCGCCCGGTTCGCTGGATTTTCGGATGGCCTCTGGATCAGGATCTGGGGCAGGGAAGGAGCCTCAAAAGAAATGTCCTTGGTGTAAATGCTAATCAGCTCAAAGCGAGGCGAGTCAGCTGAATCGGTCTGGGCTGCTTCAGGTTCAGCCGATTGGCCTTTTGGGTCAGCGTCGTTCATGATTCAGAATCAGTGGAGCGATTGCTCATTTCCGGCCTTTCTCAAGCGGCAGATTCTCGCGTTTCCAGGAGGCGAGTCCACCGTTAAGGATGTAGAGATTGGAAAACTCGTTTTTCTTCAGCACCATGGCGGCCTTTCGGGAATTGGCACCGGTTTCGCAAACCAGGACTACAGGCTTTGCCTGGTGCTTGCGAATCTTGCCGATGGAATCATTAAGGCTCTTAAAGGGAATGTTGATGGCCTTGGAGACATGTCCCTGCTTGAACGTCTCATTGTCACTGAGGTCAATGATCACCGCCTGTTCCCGGTATTGCAGTTTTGGCAATTCAGCCGGGGCTACGTTTCTGGAACCCGCGGCCCTGCGCTGGGCAGGTTCCAATCCCAATATGAATACGATTGCCAGCAACATGGCAAACAGGTACCAGTACTCTGTTATAAAATCAACGTACATTGAGAGACACCTTTGGTATTCGGGATTTCCGGAACCTGCCAGACCAGAGAAATGGCAAGAAGGTATTCGTATTCCGGCCAGGCAATCATTATATCAGGAATGCCTGGCCTTACTGTCGGTTTTCTGTGGGCGTACATAGCTTCCTCTTCAGTCCAGCCTGCGACTTTCTCGCACTTGCATGAACACTAGTATCAGTCATTTCAGGGCTAGGGCCAAAGCAGTGTTCTGGATTTGCTTGATGGCACTGGTTCCGGGACTGTCATGGTCCCAGGATCAGCTGCGCTCGGAACAGGAACTCATTGAACTGCAATCCAAGATTCTGGACCTTCAAGCCATGCTTGATGCCGACCGGGAAGCTGAACAGGATCTTGAGACAGAAATCATCGGGATTGAGAAACAGCAGTTGGGCCTGGTGCTGGAACGAGACGGGCTCAACCTTGAGCTTGCTGTACTTAATGCGGTCCGAATTGATCTCGAGAACAGGAAATCCGAACTGGAGACTCAGCGAGTTGAGGCACTTGAGTCGCTGGAAGAGATTATCCGGGCACGTTTTGTGCTGGGCAGACAGGAAGCCATGCGCTATCTGCTGGATGGTTCAGCACCCGAGAAAAAATCGATCAGCCTCGCAATCTACCGATATCTGATCGAAGAACAAGTCCGGGAATTTGAAAACCTCAAGTCTATCGAAGCACAAGCAGAGACCAACATCTCCGAAGTCCAGGACAATCAGCAGGAAATAGATATCATGCTGGCGAGAGTCGATGGCAAGGAGCGTGAACTTGAAGCGATCGGACAGCTCCGCCAGACAAGGCTTAATGAAGTACGGACTGCACTTGGAGCAGGCGAGAGGCAGCTGGACTTGTTCGTCAAGAAGGAATCAGAGATTGAGTTACTGCTTCAGAACTTGCGGCAACAAGAGGAACAGAAAAACATTGCCAATCAAGGCTTGACGGACGAGGAACTCGAACAAAGGGCATTCGCCAGACAGCAAGGCAAGCTTCCAAAACCGCTGAACACGAATATCATGGTAGCGTTTGGCGAAAAACGAGTAGAAAGCGGTCTCGCTCAAGACGGCATCCTGTTTGATGCAAAAGATGGCGATGCGATTCGGGCAGTCTACAACGGGGAGGTTGTGTATTCAGACTGGTTCTACGGATATGGCCAGTTGCTGGTACTTGACCATGGAGAAAATTACATGAGTCTTTATGCACACAATGAGCAGCTGAAGGTAATGCTGGGCGATTGGGTGCAAACCGGCGACACTATCGCATTTGCAGGCACGACTGGCGGGCTATCCGAACCGGCCCTGTATTTTGAAATCAGGGCCGATGGCAGTCCTGACGATCCGGAAAAGTGGTTTCAGGAATAGCAGGTCCAAACAGGCTACTTGAGCTCATGCTCGGCAAATGCTTCGGGCAGTTTCCGGAAGGCGATTTTGCCCAGTGGAGTTCTCGGTAGTTCTTCAACCGCCGCATACCGGGTGATCCGGTTGTGCGATGATATTGATGCGTTGAACCGGCGGATTGCTTCACGTGCTGCATCGGCAGGGCTTTCGGCATCCGTGGAGATGACTGCAACCGGTTTCATGTCGAGTTCAAATATTCCAGCCTCCTTGACTGCGGGGTCTCGCTCTAGCAGTGTTTCGAGCTCCTCCGGATAAATATTCTTTCCGGCTTCAGTCACGATCAAGCGTTTGATGCGACCGGTCAGGGTGATGTTGCCGGCATCATCAATGTGTCCTACATCGCCAGTTCGAAACCACGGGCCATCGAAGGCAAGGTCATTCTGCTTCTGATCTTCATAGCCGAGCATGACGTTCGGCCCTTTCAGCAGGATCTCCCCTGAACCGGCCGAGTCAGGATTGAGTACTCTGGCTTCGCACTCAGGAATCGGCTTGCCCACGCTTTCCAGCATCGAATCGTATTCCTCTTGGAGTGCCGCGATCGGTGAAGTTTCCGTCAAGCCGTACCCCTGCCTGAGCGGGATTCCGAGTTGATGAAAATATCGGGTCACTGCGCCATCAAGATGCGACCCGCCACTGACCCAGCAGTTGATGTTGCCGCCGAGCTGTTTGCGAATCGGAGCGTTGATTATGGTTCTAATCGATAATGGCGTGTTTCGGATTAACCAGATATAGCCGCGAAGCGGTGCCGGTCCCTGCCTGAACTTGCTCTCAAGGCCCTGCATGATATTTCGGAACAGGCGCGGTACTGCGATCAGCACCGATATCCCTTCTTCATTCAAGGTATCAATGATTTCCTTGGCCGCAATCACTCTCGGCGTGATGCAGCACGAACCCGCATACATCGGCAGCATGAAGGTTGCGGTCATCCCCATGGCGTGGGATAGCGGGAGCAGGGATATAAACCGGTCCGATGCGTCAAACTTGCGGAGCTGCAGGGCTGCAAGGACATTGCTGATGATGTTCTTGTGCGAGAGTCGCACAATTTTGGGGTTTCCCGTGCTTCCCGAAGTATAGAGCCGGATAGCGACCGCATTGTCACCGAGGTCCGTGGCAGGAACCGATTCCATGTCCGCCGTTCCCGATCGAGAATTCAGATCGATTTGCAGGTAATGACTGAATTCAATCCGGGCATCATGCGTCATTACGATTTTCGGCTTGATCGCATCGATCTGGGAAGCAATTTCCTGCTCGGTATAGTTTTGATGGATCGGCGCAACGACTGCCCCAATCTTCCATGCAGCCAGGGCGGCCACGCAGAACTCCGGGCCGTTCGGAGCGGTAATTCCGACGGTATCGCCGGGTTGAATGCCGGATTGACTTAATATCCGGGCTTGAGCCAGAGTGGCCTGATAGACCTCATGGTAGGTGACAGCCCTTTTGGGGGTTCCGCGAATCACCCATGCGGGATTATCGCGAAACTTCTGGAGCGAAGGCTGAATAAATTGCCAGAGATTATTCATTGTCTGGATGCAATACACTCGGAATGCAAATTTAACCAGGGTAACCGGAACACGCCATGACAGAAAGCTGTGCGGGTTCGGATTCGCGAATTTCTGTCTAAATTGCCAATTTGCAGTTTCATGCGTATAATTTTTGTACTTCCATTGTATCCTTATTCTCGAAAATTTTGGAACTGATTTCTTATTGCCTGCAACTTGATGGCCCATTGACGTGCTCAGTAGCCGTACATCCTTCCCATTGGAGTCAAGGCCCCATGTCAACACGCGATCTAACCCGATTCATGGCTTAGGCTCAATCAGCGAATACAGACGAATCCTTGTGAACGATGTCAGATACTTTCAGAGCTTTTGGGCGCTGACCTGGATTAGGCAGGCGAATGGAATTTTCTGAACTCAGGCGGCTTAGAAATGCATTTGGGACTTTCCTGACTGGCATCACGGTAGTAACAACCCGGCAGGCAGACGGCATTCCGCGCGGGTTCACGGCCAATTCGTTTACTTCGGTTTCACTCGACCCGCCGATGCTGCTGGTCTGCATGGACAAGCATGCCGAGAGCCTGGATGTATTTCTCGAGTCCTCGGGATTTAGCATCAGCATACTGTCGGAAAGCCAAATTGACCTTTCCGTGCTCTTTGCTTCAAAGCAGCCCGACAAATTCGCGATCACGGAGTGGACGGACAGCCCGAGCGGATATCCGGTTCTGGATGGATCGTGTGCCTGGTTCGATTGCGAACGATGCAATCAGGTAGATGCTGGAGATCACATCGTGTTGTTCGGGGAAATCCTGAGCTTCGACTACAACGGCAAATACGGGCTGGGATATGTACGAGGCGGATATACGACTCCCGGCCTGGAATATTCAGCGGGCCGCGCTTATGGCAGCGAATCACCGGTTGTGGTTGGAGCAATTATCGAGCATGAGGGGAAAATCCTGCTTTATGACGATCAGGAAAATGCCGGCGTGTCCTTGCCAGCGAGTGGCCTCGACGGCAACAGCGGTTCATTGCAGCAGCTGCAGTCCGATTTGGTGGATCAAGGCGTCTGGATCGTGATCGACTCCCTCTTTGCGGTCTATGAAAATGAGGATCGTGCCAGCCAGTCGATCTATTATCGGGCATCGACCAGAAAGGTGGAGCGTCCCGAATTATTCCGGCCAATCGATCAAATTCCCTGGGATAGCATTTTCTCCCCGGCTCTTAAATCCATGTTGAGCCGTTATTGTGAAGAATCAAGCCGCAAACGATTTGGCGTCTATTTCGGGAGTGACCGCAACGGCACCATCCAGGGCCTGGTTTAACTGGACACATGGTCATGCAATGGATCCATATGACTGGCCATACTACTGTACAGCGATCAGCGTGCCCGGGATCGCGGTGGTTATCGCGATGTTGCCAAGAATCGCGGGGTTTGGGCAGTTGGCCATGTCAGCTCTTCATCATTCAGGGGATGCTTTCATGCACTCGCATGAGGCATTGATGCGCTCCAGCATGGCGTGCAGTGTTGCGGCTTTGGCGATTGGCTTTTCGGATCCTCATTAACAGGCTTGTTCATGTTTCCGATGCCGCTACTTGTGCCATTGCGGAGATTTTTCAACCTGTGCAATGACGGATAATGAAATGGAAAACACTGCATATAATCCTCTTTTGCAGCATCCCGTCCAGGTTCATCAGGGCACTGCATACAACTGTGTAAAAGGTTCAGGGCATGCTCCGGTAATTCTTTTCGTGCATGGTGTAGGGCTCGATCAGAGTCTCTGGCATCCATGGCTGAATCGGCTTGCTGCCGACTTCAGCTTGATCACCTTTGACCTGTTCGGGCATGGGCAATCCGAAGACCGTTCTGGCTTGTCCAGTATCGAGGATTTTGACAAACAGATTGACGAACTGGTCGATTTCCTGTGCATCGACCGCTTTGCGATAGTTGGCTTCTCGCTGGGGGCCTTGATCAGTCTCGCTTATGCGTCCACGCGCAGCACGCTTTCGCATCTGGTGCTACTGCATCCGGTTTACCGTCGCAGTCAAGATCAGCTGAGACAGGTTCAGGATCGATTGAAGACCGCACGAGAGCAAGGGCCCGATGTTTACATAGAAACAGCCCTGAAGCGATGGTTTACGGAGCCTTACAGACATGTCCGCAAGGATGTCATGGACGATTTGCGCGAACTATTCCGAAGGAACGGTGATGGCTATCTGCGGGCCTATCGATTGTTTGCCGAGACTGACCGGGAGATATGCGCCTACAGCATGTGTCAGGTTAAGTGTCCAGTACTCGTAATCACGGGCAGTGATGACGCGGGGTCTACCCCAGCCATGTCCGAACAGCTGGCTCAGGATCTGCCATGTGCCCAGCATGTCATCAATTCGGGACATCGACACATGGCGCCTCTCGAATTCGCTGAAACGCTGTGCGAGCAAACCCGATCATTCCTGATTGAGAAATCGTAATGGAATTCAAGGGCATTGAGAACACCTGATCCCGGATTCAACCGGATTATCCTTCTTGTCAATCATCCATGCCTAACCCCCATGAGCAAAGAGATCAAAAAATACCGTCACTACATCAATGGAGAATGGAGCGATGCATCCGATGGCGGAGTCATCAAAACCTTGAATCCCGCCATCGAAGAGGTCTGGGCCGAAGCTCCGGCCGCAACAGCGGAAGATGTCGATCGCGCAATAGCTGCCGCAAAATCTGCACTCTACAGGGGAGAGTGGGCAGCCATGACAGCCAGTCAACGCGGCAAAATACTCAACCGCCTGGGTGCCCTGATCCGTGAAAATGCCCCAAGCCTTGGTATCGCCGAAACCATCGACAGCGGCAAGCTGCTCACCGAAACCCGGTCGCAAACAGCCTATGTCGCTGACTACTACGAGTATTTCGCTGGTCTTGCAGACAAACTAGAAGGTGCAACACTGCCCATCGACAAGCAAGACATGCATGTTTATACCTTGCGTGAACCGATTGGCGTGGTGGCTGCCGTAGTCCCCTGGAATGCACAGATGTTTTTGACCGCAACCAAGCTGGGGCCAGCGCTGGCAGCCGGAAATGCCGTAGTCATCAAGGCCTCGGAAGATGCGCCTGTGCCAATGTTCGAGTTTGCAAAGCTTGTGGAACAGGCCGGATTTCCACCCGGTGTAGTTAATGTTATTACGGGTCATGGCGAAACCTGTGGCAAGGCTTTAACCTCTCATCCTGACGTCAGCCGGGTCGCCTTCACTGGTGGACCGGCCACCGCATCCAGAATCATTCAAAATACCGCCCGGAACTTCGCCATGGTGTCGCTTGAGCTTGGCGGAAAATCTCCGATTATTGTGTTCGCCGATGCCAATATCGAGGGCGCGGTCAATGGGATCATCGCTGGAAATTTTGGAGCATCCGGACAGAGTTGCGTGGCTGGTTCGAGAGTTATCCTGCACGAGTCCATCCACGATCAGGTGATTGACAGGCTGATCGAGAGAGCGAAACAGATTGAAGTTGGCAATCCGCTGGATGAAAGCACTCAAATGGGACCTCTTGCAACCTCTGCACAGCTTGAGCATGTCCAGTCGATTGTGGCACGATCCTGTGAACAGGGAGCGTCATTGTTCCACGGTGGTGCTCGTCCAGCGAATCAGGAGCGTGGCTATTTTTTCGAGCCGACCATTCTGGGCTGTCCGCATCAGGATTTCGAGAGCGTCGGTCATGAACTGTTCGGTCCGGTCATGAGCGTACTCAAGTTCAAGGAGCCCGAACAGGCGATCGATATCGCAAACAACACCCGATTCGGTCTTGGTGCGGGAATTTTTACCGAGAGTCTATCCTTGAGCCACTGGGCAAGTTCCAGGATCCGTTCGGGCATCGTTTACGTGAATACTTACCGGGTGATCTCGCCGATTGCTCCTTTCGGAGGATTTGCGCATAGCGGATACGGTCGCGAAGCGGGCTCGGAGTCGCTGCTCGATTACACGCGTACCAAAACGGTCTGGGTCAATACTTCTGATCGTCCAATGAGCAATCCTTTCACCATGCGCTGATCAATTCAGAGCATTTTACCCAAAGGTCTGTCAATGGGCGGTTTATACGGCCCGTGGGACGACATGCACCCGAGTCAGGTTCAAGCGGATATAAGCCACAAACCGTCGTAATGAAGGTGCATGCTGCGAAGATAGACTGCCCTTCGTCTTAGTCGCAAGCCTGTTAGCGAAAAAACAAGCAGCCTATATATTGCCGAGGCTGCGTTTTGAAATGCGGGGCTCTATACGAGTGCACAAGGATGTTGTGTGATTAGACTGTACACTATGCCTTGGATTTGATAAGATCCATTTTCAGAAAAAAGTTGCATTTTATCTGAAAAGATTGAATACCCCAGTTCCACTCCGAAGTGCAACACTTCCCCCTGTCTGTCCATGAGGGCGTAGCCTTCATGGACAGACAGGGGGGAATCAGGGTCGCGAGGCATCCGGTCAGCCTCCGAAACGGAGACAGTCTCGACTTTCCGGCATTGCAGGCGACGCAATCCGGCCCTGCAAGGCCTGCAGCAGGCCCTGCAGGCGTGCGTATCCAGCGCCCGCCATTGCGGACGCGGCGCAGGATCA
>JAPOSW010000046.1 GCA_026709505.1 Gammaproteobacteria bacterium
GCCGTCCGGCCAGCGCAGCCGGAACAGTGCGTCATGGCACTTGTCCTCGTCTCCGTAATGTTCGAGAAATTCGTTGAGACTGAGGCCTTTCTGGAACTGGACAGGATTGCGCTTCATGGATATACTCCTTTTTAATCAAGTGGTTGCATCTGTCCCATTGTATCACAAAACCTGCTTATGATTGGTGGTAATTAGGTATACTTATGCCCCCGCCTCCAGACACTGTTTTTTCGATTTCACCACGAGGATTCATGGAGTGGTCATTATGACTCGCATGCAGCCAGTCTTTAGCAAACCCTAAATCCAATACTGCTGATCAGGCAGATATGACTGTATCCGATGAAAATAAATTATTGGACAATCTTCAAAAAACCTTGAATCCATCATGGCAAAGGATTGTCCAAATATTGCCCTTGTATTGCGTGAGATGGTCAGTTGCACTCTATACTTTGCTTTGGGAATTATATGCCTGACAGCCCAAATGATTTTTTGTCCTGCTTCACTCTTGATAAAACCGATTAAATACCCTTTGGGCTTTGCCAAGGCCCCTGCATTTAGACTAATGGCATTCGATTTACCGGTTTTGACTGTCAGGCATATAATTCCCAAAAAGTTCAGCCTATGGTGGATGAAGTCAACTTACGCTTGGTTCAAGATTGCTGTCCTAAAATTGCCGGATTTGAAAAAATTCTCGAGTATCATCGGGACTTATTCAGGGTTGGGCGTTATGTTTACGAAAAACCTGGCGGCATGATTGCTATCCACCTGCACTCAATAGGGTATTCACAGCCATAGTTGAAGTCTATTAAGAGCTACAACAGGAGCACAGCAAACTAACAGCTGAGTATGCTGAACTTCAGAAGCAGTGAGTAAACCTTAAAGATAAGATTCTCACTTGTTGTTTGTTTCGAACAGTTCAAAAATATGCCTAGCAAAGCATTAATGGTTGAGTCTAAGGGCGGATAGTCGGATGAACAAGAAAAATTACACTGAAGCCGAAATCCGTACCCGATATATCACTCCGGCACTCTATCATTCTGGATGGGGTCCGACACAGGTTCGTGAGGAGTTCTATTTCACCAAGGGACGAATCAACGTTCGTGGCAAGCTAGTCGCGAGGGGCAAGAGAAAGTATGCCGACTACGTCCTGTTCATCAAGCCGAACATCCCGTTGGCCGTAATAGAAGCAAAGGACAACAATCATGGCGCTGGCGAGGGCATGCAACAGGCCCTGGAATATGCTGAAATCCTTAAAGTCCCGTTCGCTTTCTCTTCCAACGGGGACGGATTCGTGTTTCATGATGCTACTGGCAATGCTGATATCCGGGAAAAATCGCTTTCCCTGACTGAATTCCCCTCACCAACCGATTTATGGAGTAGGTATCGTGCTTGGCGAGGTTTCGACGATGAGCAGGAAACAGCCGTATTGCAGGATTATCATGATGATGACAGCGGACGAACTCCTCGCTATTATCAGATCAGCGCAATCAATGCAGTTGTCGAGGCTATTGCGAGCGGCCGAAAACGTATCCTGCTTGTTATGGCTACAGGAACCGGGAAGACCTACACCGCCTTCCAGATTATCTGGCGCTTGTGGAAGTCCGGGAAAAAGAAACGAATTCTCTTTCTGGCAGACCGCAATATATTGGTTGACCAAACCATGGCGAACGATTTCAGATGGTTCGGAAGTGCCATGGCTAAACTTTCAAGGGCCGCAAGGACGATCTCTCAGGAAAACCCCGCCACGACCGATCCGCTGTACGGAAAAAAGCAACGAAGAATCGACACATCATACGAGATATATTTGAGCCTATACCAAGCGATCACGGGGGAAGAAGAGGATAAAAAAATCTATCGCGAACTATCAAGGGACTTCTTCGATCTTATTGTTATCGATGAGTGTCATCGCGGGAGCGCTGCCGATGATTCGGCGTGGCATGAAATTCTTGAATACTTTTCCTCGGCCACCCAGATCGGACTTACAGCTACGCCGAAAGAGACGGAGTATGCGTCGAACATTGACTACTTTGGTGAACCGGTCTTTACCTACTCGCTTAAGCAGGGGATCAATGACGGATTCTTGGCACCCTACAAGGTAGTAAGAGTGCACATTGATCTGGACGTGGAAGGATATCGCCCGGAGAAAGGCAAGGTGGACAATCAAGGACGCGCGATAGAAGACCGAGAGTTCAGTGTTGCTGATTTCGACCGGGTTCTGGTCATTGATGACAGAACGAAACTAGCTGCACATAAGATTACTCAGTTTTTGAAAGAGTCCGGAAACCGCTACCAAAAATCAATCATTTTCTGCGTCGATCAGGAGCATGCAGCACGTATGCGTCAGGCTTTGGTCAATGAGAACCAGAATCTTGTTGACGAGAATCGAAAGTACGTCATGCGCATTACAGGCGAGGATTCTGAAGGGCAGAACGAACTCGACAATTTCGCGGACCCCGAATCCAGACATCCGGTTCTGGTCACCACATCCCGATTGCTTTCTACTGGAGTCAATGTTCGGACTTGTCGCTTGATTGTGCTTGATCGCATGATCGGTTCCATGACCGAATTCAAGCAAATTATCGGGCGCGGCACTCGAATTCATGAAGATGCACAGAAATTCTATTTCACCATAATCGACTTTCGCGGAGCAACGCGCCATTTTGCGGATCCCGAATTCGACGGGGACCCGGTTCAGATATACGAACCGGGCGACGGAGACCCGATTGATCCACCGGATATAGACGGTAACGATGACACTGACCAGATCTATGATCCTGACGGAGATGGAATTACTGATACCGAACCGCCACTTCCATTGCCGGACTCCCCAAGACGAAGAGAAAAAGTCTACGTTGATGGTGTCGAAGCAACCATTGTTGCTGAGCAAATAAAATATTTGGGAAGCGACGGCAAATTGATAACTGAATCGTTGCGTGACTTCACGAGAAGGACTTTGCTGAAACGATTTGCCAGCCTGGATGAATTTCTCAAGCACTGGAACGAGGCAGACCGCAAGCAAACAGTACTTGACGAAATGGAAAAAGAGGGATTTCCGATGGAGTCAGTTGCACGAGAGATCAACAGCGAACTAGACCCGTTTGACCTGATATGCCACATCGTTTTTGATATTGAGCCTCTCACACGCCGAGAGCGGGCCGAGAAGGTGAAGTCTGGAAAAGCATTCGACAAATATGCCGGCAAAGCTAGATCAGTACTGAACGCACTGCTGGACAAGTATGCCGATGAGGGCATTTTGAAAATTGACGATGCGAAGGTGCTTAGAATTCCGCCGATAAACGAAATCGGCACGCCTGTCGAGCTGATTCGCGCATTCGGAGATAGGGATGCTTTTGAGCGTGCTGTTCATGAAATCCAGGATGAACTTTACAAGGAGGTTGCCTGAATCATGTCAATGAGAACGACAATCAAGTCGCTGCAAAAAATAATGCGACCGGATATAGGCGTTGACGGTGACGCACAGCGGATCGCCCAGTTGTGCTGGATGTTTTTTCTTAAGATCATTGATGACCAAGATCAGGAATTAGAGTTACTGTCTGATAAATACAGATCACCAATACCCGAGCATCTTCAATGGCGAAATTGGGCTGCCGATCCCGAGGGCATGACTGGCGACCCACTTCTGACATTCGTCAACAATGATCTGTTTCCTTCCCTGAAATCAGTATCTGCTAATGACAACAAACGCGCAAGGGTAGTGCGGAGCGTATTTTCAAAAGCCACCAATTACATGAAGTCTGGCCAACTGCTGCGGCAGGTTGTCAATGCAATTGACGGCATAGACTTCAACGACCTTGCACAACGGCAACATTTCGGAGAAATGTACGAACAGTTTCTCAACGATCTTCAATCGGCCGGGAATGCGGGAGAGTACTACACTCCTCGAGGTGTTACTTCTTTCATGACGAAGATGATTGATCCAAAGCCAGGCGAGACCCTTCTCGACCCTGCTTGTGGCACGGGCGGATTTCTAACCTGTGCAATCAGACATATGAAGGAAAAGTATGTGAAGCGCCCAGAGGATGAAGCGGGAATGCAGAAATCCTTTCGTGCCGTTGAGAAGAAACATCTGCCGCACATGCTTGCAGTGACCAACATGCTGTTACATGGAATCGAAGATCCTTCGTTCGTCCATCATGACAACACCTTGGCACGCCCCTATGTGTCATGGGGAACATCAGAGCGCGTAGACATTGTTTTAACGAATCCGCCGTTCGGAGGGCGGGAGGAAACCGGAATCGAAAGCAACTTCCCTCAGCATTTCCGAACACGTGAAACAGCGGACCTGTTTCTCGCATTGATCATTCGACTTCTCAAGCCTGGTGGGCGAGCTGCTGTGGTTCTTCCCGACGGCTCGCTGTTTGGTGAGAACGTAAAGACCCGGCTTAAGGAGCATCTGTTAGAAGAGTGCAATCTTCACACAATCGTTCGACTGCCGAATTCGGTATTCAAGCCGTATGCATCCATCGGTACGAATCTTCTCTTTTTTGAGAAAGGCAGGGCAACAAGGGAAATTTGGTACTGGGAGCACTTGGTACCGCAAGGGCAAAAACATTATTCAATGACGAAGCCTATCAATATGGATCACTTTTCCGACTGCATGGAATGGTGGGGTGGGAAGAACCGCAAGGGAAGAGTAGAATGCGAACGTGCCTGGAAGGTCGATGCCGAAGAAATCAAGGCACATGGCTATAACCTTGACATAAGGAATCCTCATACCGAAGGCGAAGACTACGGTGACCCCGAAGTGCTGCTCCGAGAATTGAACGAGGCCGAGACCGATGTAAATTCGGTGCGCGAGCAGTTGAAATCCGCACTGGCAGAGGCGTTGTTGCGTTGATTTAGTAACAATGGATTTCTATCCCAATACCGAGGAATTTGATTGTGCATGATGCAATCGCTGACAAGCGGGAAATGCTGGTGGAGCTTTGCAGACTCCATGGTGTGACTCGTCTCGAAATCTTCGGATCTGGTGCGAGAGGGGTAGATTTTGATCCTGAAACCAGTGATGTCGACTTTCTGGTGGAGTTTTGCCATCAGGATGAAAACCGGACACTGGGTCAGTATTTTGACTTCAGGGATGCCTTGTCTCTTGCGGTTGGATATCCTGTTGACCTAATTGAAGCTGGAGCAATTCGCAATCCGTATCTTCGTGTAGCCATCAACAAGTCAAGAGAATTAATTTATGAGTCCTGACGTTCGTATTTTTCTCTCCGATGTCGAACAGGCAGCCAGAGATATTGCAGAGTATCTTGAAGGATTTGACATGGATGCCTACTCGAGTGATGGGGAAAAGCAGGCATCGGTCGAACGCAAGTTCAAAATCATTGGTGAAGCACTGAATCGACTGCGTGGCGTTGACCCTGAACTTGCGGGACGTATTCCCGACTTACGGCAGATCATAGATTTCCGAAACTTATTGAGCCATGGATATGACCAGGTAGACTCTGTTCGAGTGTGGTCTTACGCAAAAAACAACCTGCCGGAACTACATCACATTGTTCAGATCTTGCTTAAGGAACTCGGACAGCCTGAACAATGAACACCGAACGCCTGCTCGCGCTCTACGACCGAGTGGCTGATGCGCCAGATGCTGTTTTACACCTGCGGCAATTCATTCTTGACCTAGCAGTACAGGGGAAGTTGGTTGAACAGAACCCTCATGACCCATCGCCATCAGATTTACCGAATAGAATTCACCATGAATATGGAAATACCCGCATATCTAAGAGCATAGCAAATCCAACTGCTAACCGTAAAACTCCAATTGAAAAATACTCCCCTTTTGAAATACCAAAATCTTGGTATTGGATATCTACAGGTGAAACTGGCCACATTTTCAGCGGCAATAGCTCTAATCAAGCCATGAAAGAAAAGCTGTATAGGAATAAAAGCGGCTATCCATACATCATGACAAAAGACGTTGGGTATGGCTTTGATCAATTGAATTATGAAAATAATATGAAAGTTTCACACGAGCAACATAATTTCAAGATAGCCAAGCGTTATTCAGTCCTTATATGTGCAGAGGGTGGAAGTGCTGGTCGAAAAATAGGCATCACTGACCGTCCTATTTGTTTTGGGAATAAGCTGATAGCAAATGAAATGCGGAAATCAATTATCCCGCGTTACGTCTTGATCGTCTATATGAGCAACTATTTTTATCACGAATTTTCTATTCGCATGAAAGGTGTTATTTCAGGAATATCAATCAAGAAATTTTTAGAAATTCCTTTTCCGCTTCCACCCCTTTCAGAACAGCACCGAATCGTCAAGAAGGTTGATGAAATGATGACACAATGTGATGAGATTGAAGCATCCCGAAACAAAAGGGAATCTATTCGTGCAAAACTGACGGTTTCAAGTCTGGGGAGATTGGTAGATTCCAAGAGTTCTGAAGAGGAATTTCGCAACCATGCTGGATTTGTTATTGACAATATCAGCTCGCTTACCATAAATGCCGAACAGATAAAGCTATTGAAAAAGACAATCCTTGATCTGGCTGTGCGAGGGAAGCTGGTGGAGCAAAACCCGCGAGACAAGCCTGCATCAGAATTGCTGAAAAATGGTCGAGTCGAAAAATGCAAAGTTAATTCTGGTTGGTTAGTGTCTGATATTGGATCGTTGTTAGATTTTAAGTATGGCAAAAGCAAAAAAATAAGTGAGTGTTTGAAGCATGGTCCAATCCCAGTCTTTGGGTCGAATGGAATAGTGGGCTACTGCGAAACTGCACTCGTTGATCGATCATCGATAATTATTGGTCGCAAAGGTTCAGCAGGGGCGGTCAATAAAAGTTCCGGCCCAGCTTGGATAACGGATGTAGCATATTATGTTTTGGCTCCGATTTACTTCGATAAAGACTATTTGTACTGGGCGCTCAAAGGTGTGGAATTAGACTCCCATGCAAAAGGTGTAAAGCCTGGATTGAGTAGATCTGATGCCTACAAGATACCTTTAAGAGTTCCACCCCTTTCAGAACAGCACCGAATCGTCAAGAGAGTCGATGAACTCATGGAACAATGCAATAAACTTGAGAAAAACATCAGCAAAAGATCTGACAGGATGGCGAAGTTGCTGGATTCAGCATTGGCATAAACACTATGTCAGTAATATCACGGGAATAATGTATTGAAAATTTACCTGAAATCTTTATTCTTTTGGCAACCACTAGATTTTATAACCCCCCATTCCACTCCGAAGTGCAACACTGCCCCCCTGCCCGGTCAATTCCCCTGAATCGGCCGGGAAATCAGCCTGACCGCCCTTTGAGGCGGAAAATGCCCTCTCTTCCTTCTCCTAGCATATCCGGAGCTTCCTGACGGAATACCGAAAGCCGAACGACATCCCGGCTCTTGCATCTTCCCGTTCACGGCCTGTGAATATGTTCCCGACATCCTGCGTGACCTGCACACGCACACCCTGGCAGGCTTCCGATGCAAACCGCATCAACCCAGTAGTTGTACATGCCTGCCGACCTGACGATATCCGGTTTCCAGTGCTCCGGCCTGTCCCTGTTGACTGGCATCGGGCGACAGCTGTTAATGCTGCGCTATTGACTCAGGCAGATGACTCAATCAAAAATTCGCCCTGTCACTGAAGGTGATAAGGGGCAGGCCGTTCAAGGAGATGCCCGGCAGCTACTTGCCAAGGCCTATCTGCCAGTCTGCTGTTTTCCCGGTCACAAGGTTGTAAAAGTGTACCCTGAAGAAATATACCAATCCATTCTCGACCATTTCTCGGATATCAATGACCTGCATAGGCACCGTTATCGTCCAGCATCATGATGAGGCAACCCGTTATTACTGCCTTGGAGTACTTGAAGCCCGCATCCAGATAATCGCCCAGGTTGCGAAATACATTTTCTCTTTCGCTTGTCATGAATGCCTCTTGGTTCGGGAGTTATACCGAGAGTTTGCAGGAATTATTCCTGATTCTGAATG
This sequence comes from Gammaproteobacteria bacterium, assembly GCA_026709505.1. GTDB lineage: Bacteria > Pseudomonadota > Gammaproteobacteria > Arenicellales > Poriferihabitantaceae > Poriferihabitans. The sequence goes on from JAPOSW010000046.1 coordinate 7,959, forward strand.
CCCTGGACGGAAGAATATGCCAGATTGCCGGACACATTAGCGGGATTGCTGTTTATCCCGATTCGGCTTGATTTCAGTTCGGAAAAATTCTCCTTTAGGTGACCAATGTCTTTCTCCAGTCTAATCAGGGCATCGGAATTTTCCCCGACCTTGCCGGAAACTTCCGAGAGTCTTCTGTCGATCCTTTCATCAATATCAGAGAATCTATTGTCGATCCTTTCATCAATATCGATAAACCTTGTGTCGATTCTTTCAACAATATCGGAGAATCCGGCATTAAATTGAAATAAAAAGGATACAAACAGGGTTATAAGGCCGATCGCGAAACCAGTCAATCCAGCATTTTTCCTGAAGAATCCTGAAAACTTTGTCCAGAATGTTTTCTCGTTATTTTCTTCAGTCTTCATTGGCTTGTATCATCATATATTGAGATGGTATGACATATATAAAACACGGGATTGCAATATAACAATGTTTTAATGGAATTGTAACCTATCAACCCTCCCCAATTCCACTCTGAAGTGCAACAACACTCTGGGGGGGCGGGTTGTTGCACTTCAGAGTGGAATTGGGGACATCAAAATCCCCGTGATTATCAAGAAAAAGGTCTTCTTCTTCCAAAAAATGCCTTCTTTGTTCACTCCATGACTGTGATGAAAGAACCTTCACTTCAAGAGTGCCATTGCCAGTGCCACGTACGCTCATTTCAAAAAATTTTTCTAACAGATTGATAAATTTCTACTTTATCCGACTCTATGAAGATTAACTCGACCTATTAATTCAGATACAATTGTCATGATGAGAACAATTCGATTTTACTCGGCGCAAACTGAAATATTTGCAGCCCGCCAAACCTTGTCAGTCATTCAAGCCTATCGAAACAACAATTGATATTGAATCATGCAGGATACAATGATAGAAATAGTACAAACCGAATTTAGTACAAACCGAATTCGTTTGAACGATGGCTGTTAAAATTACGTGATAAACAAGCTGTAGCCCGAATCAAAATTCGAATAGACCGTATTAAGCTTGGCAACTTCGGAGATGTTCGTTCTGTTGGTGGAAGGATATCTGAAAATTCGTATTGATTATGGTCCAGGGTATCGGCTGTATTTTGTATTTATTCGACAAGAGCGTGCATTATTTCTTATTGGAGGAAATAAGAAGACGCAACAACAGGACATCAAGGACGCAAAACATGGTAAAGGAGATATTTGAGAGAGGCCAATATGAGTAAACAGAGTTTGAATCAAGTCTCACCTGAATCAGTAAAAATAACCCCATGGGACACTGCTGACTATTTGGAAACTATTGAAGATATAGTTTACTATTTGGAAGCAGCGTATGATGATGGAGACCCGCAGATTATTATGGAAGCTCTGGATAACATTGCAAGATCAAAAGGAATGAGTTCTATCGCAACTGAGACTGGCTTAGGACGAGAAAGTCTCTACAAGGCACTCCCCTCATCAGGTAACCCCAGGTTTATTTCCATAATGAGCGTTTTGCAAGCTTTGGGAATTCGATTACATCCTGTAGCATTGCACCCAGATAATCAACAAAGCAATGTACAAGAATCAGGAAGAAACATCGCTCTCTGCTCAGAAAAAGAATCAAATCCCATTTCAAGTTTAATCTATCACGTTGAAATAACTTGTTAATTCGCTTGTATTTCGCTTTTATTATTACTGGACTCAAAAGCGAAAACATATACAACAATGGAAGTAGTTGACTAACAGTGTATCTGTATCTACTCGCCCTTAAGGGAAGTAGATACACCATGACAATGATTAGAAATTTAGGCTTCATTGGATGGCGAGGCATGGTTGGCTCCGTTCTTCTTGAACGCATGCAGGAAGAAGGAGATTTGGATTATGTTGAGGAACTGGTTCTGTACTCGACATCGCAAGCTGGACAACCTGGGCCCGAATTGGCCAATGCCCAGCCACTCTTGGCTGATGCCACGGACCTTGACTCCTTGAGCACCATGGATGTCATCATTAGCTGTCAAGGGGGAGACTACACTCAAAAAATCCATGCCCCGCTTCGTAGCATGGGTTGGCAGGGATACTGGCTGGATGCCTCTTCCACATTGCGCATGAACAGCGACTCGACCATCATTCTGGATCCTCTCAATCAATCCATGATCAAGGAAAATCTGGCGAATGGAAAACGAGATTTCATTGGTGGAAACTGTACTGTAAGTCTTATGCTAATGGCCCTCCATGGCCTGTTCAAGGAAAACCTGGTCGAATGGATAACCGCAATGACCTATCAGGCAATCTCAGGCGGAGGAGCACAGCAGATGCGGGAACTGCTCATCCAGATGGGCGAGATTCACGAACATGCTAGGCCCCTGCTTCACTTGCGGAAAAGCTCCATTCTCGATATTGACAGCCGAGTTAACGAATATCTCAATTCAGGCGCTTTAACCACAAGCTCTATAGGCTATCCCCTAGCGAACAACCTGCTGCCATGGATTGACATCGATCTCGACAATGGAACCGGCCGCGAAGAATGGAAAGGTCAAGCGGAAACCAGCAAAATCCTGGGCAGGGAGGATAATCCAATCCCCGTAGACAGTACCTGTGTGAGAGTAGCTACTCTCCGATGCCACAGCCAGGCATTTACCATTGCATTATCGCAGGATGTAGGGATTGATGACCTCACCGACATTATGGGACAGGCAAACCAGTGGGTAAAAGTCGTACCGAACAACAAGCAGGATACACTCCAGTCTCTAACCCCGGTTGCGGTCAGCGGTTCCATGGACATCGCAGTAGGCCGGATTCGTAAAAATGCCTTTGACAGCAAAATAATGACTGTTTTCACGGTCGGAGATCAATTGCTGTGGGGTGCTGCTGAACCCTTGCGACGCATGCTCGGTATTCTGTCTGAACAACAGGCATATAGCGACAGTTAATTGACTGACTCGAATTCCTCGATATAACACGGAGAAATCAATGTATCGGGGTTGGGGATTTCGGTTCCAAAAAGCATGAAAATCAAGTTCTGTATAGAGTAACCACAATCGAAAACGGTGAAAAACACCGCGAGCATGAAAAGATCAATACTGACTGTTGTACTCGCTTTGGCCGCACTGGTCAGCAAACCAGGACAAGCCGACTGGCCGAAAGTCTGGAACTGTACAGAAATGTATGACAGCGACAAAATGCAATTGACGGCACTATCGCCTAGACATGGAACAGTGCATATAAACGATCTGGAAATACAGGCCGATTACAAGATTGATGGGATAAGCCACGTCTGGTTCTGGGGATCGTATCGTATTAGCCTGTCTGGGAACGAGGCGGAATATTCTACCGAGAAATGGTCCGGGTTTTTTCTTGCCGAATCACATTGGGATTGTGAGCCAGCTAAGCCTAATTCACCGAAAGGGAGAGTGATTGAGGAGATTAAAGTTGAGCCAGATCTGCCTAAAGAGAAAGTAACCGAGGAGATTGAAGTCGAACTTGATCCGATCTTTCCCTCGATCTACCCTAAAAAATGGATCTGTGCTGATGGAGTTTTGATCCTATATGCCGACCCAGAAAATGAGCTGGGAATGATAATACTGGACGACATCACGCACATACTCAACGAAGGGCCTTTCAAGAAGGTGGGACTGGGGAAGAGGCGAAATCAAGGATGAACCGGAAATCTACCGATACGGAGTCATTCTTGAGAGAGCAAGCGGCTTGCTTGGAACAGTTGTCCAAGCCGGATACTTCGACTTTGTAATGGCAGATGAAGACGGAATGGCTATGCCTCAATCGACGTTCTGGGATTGCAAGCAGATGGAACCGACGACGGACGAATGAAACCGACCAACAATGAACTAGTAGACTCGCAACCCATTATCGAGAAGTCGCCCCAGATGGCTGAGATTTCAGTAGAATGATAGACCTATATCTTGGAAATCGTCAATCTATAAATGTGATACTGAGTAAAAGTTCGGTTCTGGCTTCGTCAGATTAGGATATTATTCAACATGCATTGAATATCTGATTAACATATGGAAAAACCTCAGCGCATGCCTGTAAATTTGAGGATTGCTCCCAGAAAAAGCGAAGTGTATTGGTGTGATTACCCGTCTCCAGAATGTCTGCATCTGCCCGAGTTCTGGAAGCGTCGCCCTGTTGTGATCATTTCCCGATACCCGACATTGCGCGGAGTAGTTACTGTTGTTCCAATGACCTCGAAAGTTCAATATGATCCGCGATTTTCGATCATGGTTCGTTCTCCTGTAGATGGAAGGGATGCCTGGATCATATGCAATCATGTCACGACCGTGGCGATTAGTCGGCTTTTGCCTATTAACAAAAGGTCTCGAATCTCTGAAAAAGAGTATCAAGATGTTATGGATAAAGTTGCTGAAAACCTAGCAAGGGCTTGACAAAAAGCACGAAATAAGTAAAGATGGCATCATTACTTGCGGGATCTTCGGATTGCCGCCTCCCCTCCGGGGAACCGGAGGGCATATTTTTCCCTATATAAAGCTGAACTTCCCACACTTGCCTGTCATTAAATCGCCTTTAGCGGTGATTCATTGTTTGGTTCCAGCGATGGATTGAACATGCTTTGGCATATCAGCATCTTCATAACTCAAGTTTCGAAGTTTGTTTTCGTCGGAAAACAGTCATTAAACTACTGACAGGCGTAGCAACAGAGGCCTCATATCAGGCATAAGCATAAGTATACCTAATTACCACCAATCATAAGCAGGTTTTGTGCTACAATGGGACAGATGCAACCACTTGATTAAAA
>JAPOSW010000059.1 GCA_026709505.1 Gammaproteobacteria bacterium
GCCGTCCGGCCAGCGCAGCCGGAACAGTGCGTCATGGCACTTGTCCTCGTCTCCGTAATGTTCGAGAAATTCGTTGAGACTGAGGCCTTTCTGGAACTGGACAGGATTGCGCTTCATGGATATACTCCTTTTTAATCAAGTGGTTGCATCTGTCCCATTGTATCACAAAACCTGCTTATGATTGGTGGTAATTAGGAAAGCTTATGTGGCAGCGGGAGTTCCATTGTTGACGATTATCGCAATTGTGCGTCCAGTTGTTGGAGCGGCGGCAGGACTATTACTATACATCATCGCTTTGACTAATAGTTGGAATATGGGTGAATTTCAACTCTATGCATATGCAATGGTATTGGGCTTTAGTGATAGAGCACTTTTCGGCTTTTTATCCGATACTGCCCACAAGGCAGACATAACCATTGGAAAAAATTTTTAACTTATCCTAAACATGAGTAAAGAAAATGAAAACATTAAACTATACAAAAGCATTTCCCGATAAATTGATTGATCGGACAAAGGAACGTTTGGTTTACCAAGAGGTTCTACCGAATAGTCCAGGCACTATTTCGGCAGGTATGCCACAGCTTTGTGCAGGTGCGATGCTCGTCCGAGAGGCTGTGGCACTGTACCACTCCCAGGAAGATGCTCAATACTTCGAAAACGAAGTTGTAGTTCGCGACAGCGATTACATAAGAAGCGTTGGGAAAGATGTCGGTCTTGAAGCGAAGATGTTAAACAATATAATTTTGCTTAACGATAGATTCAAGGTGTCTTCTCGGCTTGGCGGTATGTTGAACCATCTTGATCGTTTGCGTTCTCCAGAAAAACTATCGAATAATGCATCAGTGACTGGAGGATTCCGATAGTGGAAATCCCTGTCAGAGATGGAACATAGAGGTAGAGACAGGCTTGTTTTTGTTATTTCAGGCAGGGTAGTTCACGGTTGCCTTTTTGTTGCTTGGGTTCAGTGATTTCGGGCTGATTTTGGATTTACAGAGTTGTGAACGATTGTTCCCTGCGTTTTTGAATCACCTTTCTACAACGAACAGTTTTACTGCAAGCAAAATCAAAATCCACTCTCGATTACGGTACCATCTTATCCAGTGCAATCTCTAGGATGCCTTCTGCACCGCAGGACTTGAGTACTGGAAACAGGGTTCTCACTCCCTCCTTTTGGACCACGATTTCCACAGCCAGCCATTTTCCGTCAAGCAGATGGCCAATTGTCAGTGCATGTAGGCTAGGGCAGTTTTTTCATCAAGGTCGTTGATTAGTTCCTTCGGAACATTCATCTTCAGCAGGACTCGCTCTCTTGTGGAGAGTGCGCTGACCAGCGGCATGGAAACTTGTTCGATCTTTTGCTTTCCGGGTCATCAGCGTTCTTGGTGTTCGCGAGTTCGGCATGACTGCGGTGCCAGCGACAGGTCCCCTAATCCATAAACTAGAGATTTTCTTGTCTGCTCTAGGCAGGGATTCGGTCGGACGCGGGGCCGGAGTGTTCCGGACCTGTCCGCAAGGAACGGGAGATCAGGGCAGCCGGCAGGTGCGCATCCGCCAGAGGGCTTCCTCGAGCAGGCCTAGGCTGGACGGGACGGTCTTCAGGACCCGTTGCCGGGCATGGCGGATCACCTGCCCGGCCATCGTGTACAGGCGGTGCCGGAAGGTGCCGGCCCGTCTCGCGCGCCATTCGGGAGGCAGCGACAGCCGCATCAGGCAAAGCAGGTTGTAGGCAATGGCGGTCAGGTGCAGGTACACTGCATTGGCCCGGAATCCGCTGCAGGGAAGATGTACACCGCTGAAGTCGCTGCGCAGATCCCTGTGGGGTTCTCCGAGGTGTCGGCACGCTGGCTGTGCCGCCACGCGATCTGCGCATCGCTCCAGCCTTCCCGGTCGAGGCCGGTGGCAATCGCCCGGCAGATGTACCGGCTGTCCAGGGCACTCTCTTCGTCGACCGGGTACGGTTCCTGGTCGGGCATCTCGATCTCGGCCTGCACCGGCCGGTCCGGATCTTCCTGGCCGGGCCTGTCCACGGCCTTTCTCTGCACCGCCAGGCAGAAGGCCTCCGGGGGCCCGGCCATGGAATGCACGGTGCGGGCAGCGGACCCGGTTTCGGAGAAGGCGCCGTCATCCAGTGGCATCGGCGCACAGCCGGGCCGCCCTCGCGCCTTCCGGCAGGGCTTCGATGTAGCGCTCGAAGAACTCGCGGTTCTTCGCGGCCGGCGGCACGCTGCCCTTGCGCAGCCCGGACTTCACGACCTGGCCGGTCTCGGCGATGTGCCCGATCATCGGCGTGCAGCCCCTCCTGCCCCTGCAGGGCCGTCTCCAGCATCCGTCGACGGCCTCCCCGAGTCCCAGCCGCTCAAGGAGCGTCGCGGGCACCATGAGGCCTGCCCGGGAAGTGAAGCTGTGGCGGCTTTTCGCGACTGAATGGTATAGAATGTTCATGGCCTTGCTGTTCTGGGGTTGATGGAATGTTCATCCATTGGGTGAAGTCGGAAAAACAGCATTTGTCAATAAACCTCTAATATTAACAAGACTTTACTCTTTTTTCGCGATTCCTATTTTTATATCAGAGAGGTCTGATCGGAGGATTTGGAATCTATCATCTCACCACACATAACACGGTCGCGCCGACCAAGGTCCTCGGCCATGACCGGGAATTCAAGTCATGGAAAATGATTTCGGATTGTTCGCTATAACATGTTGTTTCACGGCTTTATTTTTTTTCATGTTTCAGCATGGAAAGGCGAACGTGATTCTCCTTCAATCAGTCAATGGCATGAAAAACCGCATCAGGCGAGTCACGCCTGTTCCATTTGCCGGCCAGAAAGATCACCGGCAAGCAGCTGTTTTCCTGAACGGGAAAACAGCATTTCAAGATAAAACAATAGAATATAGGCAAAGGCCTAAAACATGCCCGTAACTGGAATTGCCGGTCCGTGGCAGATGATGCCGTGTCATGTGTGGTGAGATGATAGATTTGGAATAGATGTGAAGCGATATGATTTCGATGTCCGAATTCGTTTTGGCCAGCCTGCCATGACTGGTTAGGACTGAATCCGTCATGCCATTGGCAACATACCGACCTGTTCCCTTCGTCTTGGCCAGCGACAACGGACCTCGCCGCCGTCAATGGAAGAGAAGCGGTTGCGCGGTCCCGGATTGACGGAGCCGGCTGGGCCCTGGTCGGAATGGCGATGGGAATGCTGCCTGTCTGGACGGGCTCTGGACAGTCTGCAGGGCATGTCGGCGGCCTGTTGCCATTCCGCTGCACTTTGCGAAGCCATGAAATCATGGCAACTCTTTGGTCCATTGTGTTAATATGATTTCATCATGAGCGCAAAAGTCCAGACAGAGCGGTGCCCCCTGCCCATTGGGATTCAGACGTTTTCGGTCCTCCGTGAAGAGGGCTGTTACTATGTCGACAAGACTTCCCTGATTCGAGAGCTCGTTCGGGGCGGCCGGCATTACTTTCTCTCCCGCCCCCGCCGTTTCGGAAAGAGCCTCCTGGTCGATACCCTGAAGGAACTGTTCGAGGGGAACGAGCCGCTGTTCCGGGGCCTGGACATCCACCCGCACTGGGACTGGTCGGTTCGACACCCTGTAGTGCGACTCAGTTTTGGCGGCGGCAGCTACGACCAGCCCGGGAGCCTGGAGAGCAGCCTGCTCAACCAGATGAATATCATTGAACGCCGTGCCGGACTGTCGAGCGGTGCGGAATTGCTTTCAGGGCCAGAGAAACTGCAGGATCTGCTGGACCGTCTGCATCATGACACAGGAAAGCGGGTGGTGGTGCTGGTGGACGAGTACGACAAGCCGGTCCTTGATGTGATTGACCAGCCTGACATGGCCGTTGCAAACCGGAAATACCTGCGCGGGATATACGGAACCGTAAAAGACTGCGCAAATGACGTCCGCTTCGTGTTCGTCACTGGGGTGAGCATGTTCACCAAGACGAGCCTGTTTTCGGAGATGAACAACCTTGACAATATCAGTCTTGATCCTGCGTTTGCTACGGTCTGCGGGTACACGGACAATGACCTAGACACAGTGTTCACACCGGAACTGCCCGGACTTGGCCGTGACGAAGTCCGCAGGTGGTACAACGGCTACTACTGGCTTGGCAGGGAAAAGCTCTACAACCCGTACGATCTGCTGCTGCTGTTCAAGAAAAGGCAGTTCAAGTCCTACTGGTTTGAGACCGGATCGCCGGAGTTCCTGTACCGGCTGCTGACAGAGCGGAACATGAGTCCCATGCAGCTGGAGAACCTGGTCACGGACGAAGAGCTGGTTTCCCGGTTCGACGTGAAGGACATTGGGGTCGACTCCCTGCTGTTCCAGACCGGATACCTGACCATTGCCGGGGAGGACCGGCGGAGCGGCCATGTCCAGTACCGGCTGGACTATCCGAACTACGAGGTGCGGCGCAGTTTCAACAAGGGCCTGCTGGAGCACTTCGCGCGGCACCGGATAAACGCCGTAAGGCACGGGGAGGAGCTGGCCCGTCTTCTCGGGAAGAATGACTTTGCGGGATTTGCCGTGAAGTTCCGGTCCTTTCTGGCAAAGGTGCCCTACCCGTGGCATGACAGCGGGGGGCTTGGCCGATACGAGTCGTGGTATGCCAGCATGCTGTACATGGGCTTTCGCGCGACCGGCGTTGGCCTGGAGGTTGAGCCCATGTCCAGCCGTGGCCGTGCGGACATGGCCGTGTTTCATGGCGGCCAGGTCTTCGTGTTCGAATTCAAGGTGGCGGAAGACGGGTCAAGGGTGAAGGATGCCCTTGACAGGGCGATAGCGCAGATTCGCGAGAAGGACTACGCGGAGCAGTACCGGGACCGCGGCGAGCCGATACACCTGGTTGGCATGGTGTTTGTCCCGGACAAGCGCAACCTGCTGGAGATTCGTGCCGAACTGCTTTAGCGCCCTGATGACATCTCCGGCATCGACTTGCTCAAGGCTGGAGACCTGTTTTGCGGATTCATGAGGCCAGGCAAGCCGCCCATTGCTGCCTGTGAACCCGCTTCCTGTGTTCTGGCCAGCGACGACGGACCTCGCCGCCGTCAATGGAATGGAAGCGGCTGCGCGGTCCCGAATTGACGGTTCCACCCGCCTGCGGGAGCCGGCCAGGCCCTGGTCGGGCTGGCGATGGGAGTGCTGCCTGCCTGGACGGGCTCTGGACAGTCTGCAGGGCCTGTCGGCGGCCGGTTGCCATTCCGCTGCATTTTGCGAAGCCATGAAATCATGGCAACTGTTCGCCCTGCTATGTTAATATGATTTCATCATGAGCGCAAAAGTCCAGACAGAGCGGTGCCCCCTGCCCATTGGGATTCAGACGTTTTCGGTCCTCCGTGAAGAGGGCTGCTACTATGTCGACAAGACACCCCTGATTCGGGAACTCGTTCGGGGCGGCCGGCATTACTTTCTCTCACGCCCCCGCCGTTTCGGAAAGAGCCTCCTAGTGGACACCCTGCAGGAACTGTTCGAGGGGAACGAGTCCCTGTTCCGGGGTCTGGACATCCACCCGCACTGGGACTGGTCGGTCCGGCATCCGGTAGTACGACTTAGCTTTGACGTCAACTACAGCGAACCGGGCGACCTGCAGGGGAACATTGCCAGCCAGCTGGCAAGGATTGAAGGCGACAACGGCATGGAGTTGGCAGCGGAACGCAGCGGACCGGACCGGCTTCAGGATCTCCTGCATGGCCTGCACCGGGCCACCGGTCAAAGGGTCGTAGTGCTGGTGGACGAGTACGATAAGCCGGTCCTGGACGTCATCGACCGGCCTGATGCAGCCATCGCAAACAGGAAGTACCTAAAGGGATTTTACGGAGCCATCAAGGGCAGTGCCGAGCACGTCCGCTTCGTGTTCGTGACCGGAGTGAGCATGTTCACCAAGGCCAGTCTTTTTTCGGAGATGAACAACCTGAAGGGCATCAGCCTGGATCCTAGATATGCGGCGATATGCGGATACACCGAAACCGACCTCAACACCGTTTTTGCTCCCGAGTTGCCAGGACTTGATCTGGAGGATATCCGCCGATGGTACAACGGCTACCACTGGCGCGGCAGCGAGAAGGTGTACAATCCCTATGATGTCCTGCTGCTGTTCGACGAGCGGGAATTCAAGCCTCACTGGTTCGAGACCGGCTCGCCGGAGTTCCTGTACCGGCTGCTGATTGAAAAACGGGTGAGCACGGTGGAACTGGAAGGGCGCATGGCGGACGAGAGGCTGATCTCGCAGTTCGACACAGGGGATGTCGGTCTGGACTCCCTGCTGTTCCAGACCGGATATCTGACCATTGTCGGGGAAGAGCGGCGAGGGCCCCGCACCCTCTACCGGCTGGACTATCCCAATTACGAGGTGCAGCAAAGCCTGAACCAGGGCCTGCTGGAGCATCTTGCCGGTCAAGATGCGGATGCAGCAGGCCAGGGGGAGGAACTGGCCCGTCTGCTTGGAGAGAATAACTTTGCGGAGTTTGCCGGGAAGTTCCGAACCTTTCTGGCAAAGGTGCCCTACCCGTGGCATGACAGCGGGGGACTCGGCCGATACGAGTCCTGGTATGCCAGCATGCTGTACATGGGCTTCAGGGCGATCGGGGTGGATCTGGAGGTCGAGGCCATGTCCAGCTAGGGCCGGTCGGCCATGGCCGTGTTTCATGCCGGCCAGGTCTTCGTGTTCGAATTCAAGATGGCGGATGACGAGTCAAGGGTGAAGGATGTCCTTGACAAGGCAATGGCGCAGATGCGCGAGAAGGACTACGCAGAGCAGTACCGGGACCGCGGCGAGCCGATCCACCTGATCGGCATGGTGTTTGGCCGGCAAAAGCGCAGCCTGCTGGAGATTCGTGCCGAGTTGCTTTAGTGCCCTGATGATATCTCCAGTATCGATATGCTCATGGCTATAGGCCTGTTTTTCGGATGCATGAAGTCGGGCCAGTCGTCAATGGCGGCTAGCTGGCATGTGAAAACCTGTTTGACATGCATAGTGCCGTTATTGTGATGGATGCCGGTGATCGATAGGATGCAGGCAGTCACTTGTTGCTGTACGGTCAGCAAGTCCCCGTGGCTGCTGCTTTTGCACGCAAATAACCGGATGACGAGTCAGGTCAGGGCACCATCTTGTGCAGCGCGATCTCCAGAATGCCTTCTGCGCCGCAGGACTTGAGTACCGGAATGAGAGTTCTCACCTCCTCCCTGTGAACCACAGTTTCCACGGCCAGCCATTTTCCATCATGCAAATGGTTAATAGTCGGCGCATGCAGGCTAGGCAGTTTGTCCGCAAGGTCGTTGATTCGTTTCTTCGGAACATTCATCTTCAGCAGAACTCGTTCTCTAGCCGAAAGCGCACTGGCCAGCAGCATGGAAACCTGTTCGATCTTTTCCCGCTTCCAGGGGACTTCCAGTGCCTGTTTATTAGCGACAAAGACAGTATGGGTTTCCATGAGATCACAGATAATCCTGAGTCCATGGGCCCGAATGGTGTTACCAGTCTCGGTAATTTCGACTGCGGCATCCGCCAGCCCCTCGACTACTTTTGCTTCTGTGGCGCCCCAGGAAAAATCGACTGTAGCCTCGATATTGCGTTCGGCCAGATACTGGCGGGTGAAGCTGACCAGTTCGGTGGAGATTCTCTTGCCTTGCAGATCCTCGATGCCGTGAATATCCGAGTCCTGTTTTACCACCAGCACCCAGCGACAAGGCTGATCGGAGGATTTAGAGTAGACAAGATGAGATATAATTTCAACGTCCGAATTCGTTTCAGCTAGCCAGTCCTGACCAGTCAGGCCTGCATCCAGCACGCCATTGGTAACATAGGATCCCATTTCCTGGGCTCTGACCAGTGAACAACGGATCTCGTCGTCATCGATGGAAGGGAAATAGTTACGCGATCTAGGATTGATGATCCACCCTGCCTGTGAGAACAAGTCAACGGTTGCTGCTTCAAGGCTTCCCTTGGGTATGCCCAGTTTAAGTTTTTGCGTCATGCCAGCGACTTCAAAAGTGCAAGATTATACTTGAAGAAACCGATTAGAAAGGTCAATTCGTCCTCATGAAGACATTGTCAAACTACCGCGAAATTGACAAAACCATTCAGGAATTTCGTGATTTCTCTGGAGATAAGCGCTATCCGTCTCCTGCCCATCTTCTTCATTATATTCTGATGCACGATTCCACAAGGCGCTTTAAGGACATATGTCGTTATTTTGGTCATGCTGAAAGCGATGATTCATTGCCTGTTCGGGAACGTCTTGAATTGCTGGAAAAAGCCGGATTGTTGACCCTAAAGCAAAAGGATGTATACCGAATACCCTCGGACCATGTATTTGCTGAAGGCGTGGTTGCTGTCGATCCAAAGGGAGAAGGATCAGTGATGACTTCATCAGAAGGCCATCAGAATACAGTCCCGCTAACTCGCCCCCAGACTAGACGAGTTATCGATGGCGACCGCGTTCTGTGTCTGTTGGTTTCCGGGAAGGGCGGGAAATCTGTGCAGGCCCATGTGCTGGGAGTGCTCAATCGCACGGTTAATTCTGTTCTGGGCGAGTTTAAAATCGATGCTCGCGGTCGTACCGTCGTTCGTCCTCTCAATGAACGAATCCGGAAGAATGTTCTGGTCAAGCGCAAGCCCAAAAGCAGTGTCAAAGAGGGCGATATTGTAAAAGTTGCTTTGACTGCGATTCCATTTTCCAGGGGTGGCTTATCCGGAGAGATTGTAGAAGTTATCGGTAATCGCATGGATCCCGGGTTGCAAACAACTATGGTTCTCGACAAGTACGGTATTCCGTCGCTCTGGCCGAACGATGTCACCCGCGAGACTATAAATATTGAGTCCGGCTACCAGTTGCCTAAGCCTGATGAATATCGCAAGGATCTTCGTGATATTCCGTTCATGACCATTGACGGTTCCGATGCCAGGGATTTTGATGATGCGGTTTATTGCTCAGAAGAAGAATATGGGCGGAGACTGATTGTTGCGATCGCTGATGTCAGTCATTATGTGCAGACCGGAAGCGCACTTGATCGTGAGGCTTGCCAGAGAGGGACGAGCGTGTATTTTCCAGATCGAGTCGTGCCGATGTTGCCCGAGGCTCTTTCTAATGGAATTTGCTCACTGAATCCTGATGAAGACCGAAATGCCCTGGTTTGCGACATGCAAATTGACCACCGTAATCAGGTCTCTGAATACGGGTTTTATCAGGCGGTCATCAAGTCACAGGCTCGAATGACCTATGAGGCAGTTGAAGCGTTTACGGATGGAAAGAGCGATGTGATCAACAACGAACAATTGGCGACCAGCATGAACAGCCTGAAATCGGTTGCCATGGGTCTTGAGTCAAACCGAATGGACAATGGCTCCATCGCATTTGAATTTCCAGAGGCGCACATTGATCTTGATGAAGATGGACAAATAAGATCAATTGAGTTAAAGGAGCGCTTACGCTCACATAAGATCATTGAAGAATGCATGCTCGCTGCCAACCGCTGCGCTGCTGAATTTATTCATCATCGGTATGGGAATCGCGCACTATACAGGATTCATCCCGGACCATCCCCCGAAGATATCGCTGTCTTGCGTCAGCATCTGCAATCTTTCGGGGTCTTGCTTGAAGGCGGCAAGCAGCCAAGTCCATCAGATTTTCAGAAACTGCTTGAGAGCGTGATGAACACCAGGGGATTGTTCGATGCAGTCCAGATGCTGTTGTTGCACCGCATGGGGAGAGCGGTCTATGTTCCTGAGCTGTCAGATCACTTTGCGCTTGGGTTTGCTCACTATACTCATTTCACTTCGCCAATCAGGCGCTATGGCGATCTGGTAGTTCATCGCTTGATCAAGGCGCTGATCAAAATCCCCGGTTATTCGAAGACATCATCATCATGCATGGATCTTGATGAGACATCCAGCCAATGCTCGATGACAGAGCGTCGGGCGGATGCGGCGGTCAATGATGTGATTGCCTGGTTCAAGGCTGCGTACATGCTGCATCGGATTGGCGAGCGATTCCCCGGGCTCGTGACCGGAGTCAAGGAGTTTGGCCTGTTTGTTCGTCTTGATGAAATATTCGCGGATGGACTTGTCCATGTCAGCAAGGTCGGTCAAGAGTACTATATTTACGATGAAACCACTCAAACGCTTCATGGGGATTGCACCGGAGAGGCTTTTAGACTTGGAGACCGGGTTGTGGTGCGAGTCTTGAACGTCGATTTGTCAGAATCACGGATCAGTCTCGCGATATGTCGATAATGATTGGGTTTTGCCTGTTCCTAATAACGCACTGTCGAGCGTTTGGGGTTTGGCTTAATCAAGAAGATTGCTGATAAAAGCGGACTGCAAATAATGAATGACCGTAAAAGCCCTGTTTGCTTCGGTATCCATTCAGTGATGGCCAAGCTGAAGCATAAACGGTCAGTATCTACGCTTTATTTGAGTGCAGCATCCGCATCGGCAAGACTGAGCGCTCTTGAACAGCTAGCTATGGAGCAGAACATTGAAGTGATTCGGTGTGAAAGCAGCAGACTGGATGAGTTGTCCGGGAATGGCATCCATCAAGGAACAGTGGCCGAATACCGGCCCCGTTCACCAAACCAGAAAGCAACACTCAAACAGGTAATGATGGGTATTGATGCCAACAATGCCCTGATACTGATTCTTGATCATATTCAGGATCCGCATAACCTTGGTGCCTGCCTGAGAACTGCCGAATGCGCTGGAGTCGATGCAGTAATTCTGCCCAGGCATTCCGCATGTCCGGTTAATCAGACCGTTATCAAAGTCGCTTCGGGTGCTGTTGAATCCTTGAATATCGTAATGGTCTCAAATATTGTCAACGCACTGCAGGTTTTGAAGAAAAACGGTTTTTGGGTATACGGGACTTCGGATAGCGGGGATAGCGAACTCTTTGATACGGACTTTCGTGGCCGAATCGCATTGGTGGTCGGGAATGAAGGCCGGGGCATCAAAAGGCTGGTCGCAGAAGCCTGCGACCAGCTGGTGCGAGTTTCTTTGTTTGGCGAGCTGGAAAGTCTGAATGCTTCAGTAGCGACCGGTGTCTGCCTGTTCGAGATTCGTCGACAGTTTGCAGTAATCGAGCAGGACTCAGCGGGGAAGACGGTTCAGCTGGGCTGATTCAGCCGAATGAAACGCAGGCGTTCTGAAATGAGCTGCAAGTTCGTTGTAGCCTGTATCGGAGACGATTACTTGAACAACGCCAGGTATTCGCCATATCCTCGGGATTGCATATCTTCCTTGGGTACGAAGCTCAGAGCGGCCGAATTAATGCAGTACCTGAGTCCGGTAGGTGCTGGTCCATCATTGAACACATGACCGAGATGTGAGTCTCCATGGCGGCTGCGCACCTCTGTTCTGGGATAGATAAGCTTGTAATCGGTTTTCTTGACGATGAAATCGCGGTCAATAGGCTCCCAGAAGCTGGGCCACCCGGTTCCAGACCTGTATTTGGTTGTCGACGAGAAGAGCGGTTCACCAGAGACAATATCTATGTATATGCCATCGTCCTTGTGATCCCAGTACTCATTTCGAAAAGGCGGTTCAGTACCATCATGCTGGGTTACCTTGTACTGCATGTCGGTCAGTTTATCCTTGATTTCTTGATCAGGCGGTCTGGCATATTGAATATCCCCGTTTTCCTTAGTGGCTGTTTCCGACTGTTCAAGCTGCGATAAATTGAGTTCATCCCCCCACACGGCATTTAGAAACTGGTCGCGGCCTGAACCGTGTCGATAGACCTTGTAGCGAAGAGGAGATTTTTTGTAGAAATCCTGATGGTAGCCATCGGCTTCCCAGAATGCTTTGAACTGAAGCAAGTCAACGACAATGGGCTTGTCGAAACGGCCTGAGCTTGCGATCTCTTCCAGGGATCTCTCGGCAACGGCTTTCTGTTTTTCATCGTGGTAGAAAATCACAGGGCGGTATGCGCTGCCCCGATCAACAAACTGGCCATTCTCATCAGTTGGATCAATTTCACGCCAGTAGCGCCAGAGCAGCTTTTCGTAAGAGACAACTTCCGGATCAAAGTAGATCTGCACGGTTTCCGCATGGCCGGTACCGCCTCTCACAACATCCTTGTAGTCTGGATTATGGGTCTCCCCACCGCTGAATCCCGAGATGACTTCTGTTACTCCCTCTACTTTTTCGAATGTCGATTCAAGGCACCAGAAGCATCCGCCCGCGAGAGTTGCAACTTTCAGGGAATCGGATATCTGGGAAGACTGAGAGGAAGCTATGGTTTGTGTCTGGCTTGTCGCCAAGACAATTGCGGTACAAACGCCGATAAAGACAGAACCCGCGAAAAGTGCTCGTTTCATAGGATTTTTCTATATATGTAATATCGTTTGATTATATATAGACAGAAGGTATTGGCGAGATTTACGTCAAATGTCCTGTTCAGCAGGATTTCAGGTTGAATCGGCAAATCAGGGTTTCTGGATCGCCATATGCCTCGTTGTATTGATAGTGGCTTTGTACTGTTCATATGAGGCCAAAATGTTCATTGTGCAGGAGGGGTTCGAGGTATCAGACTGTAGTCCGGTCATAGAATCAATGCGGCAATAATAATCCGGTCGTCAGACAAAAGGATGCTGTATGTCCTGCATGCAGCCGGGGTGTTCATAACTTCAAGGCCGATACCCGCTTCGATAAGTGGCAGATGGACTTTGGGGTCTGGAAACTCCTGAACGGGACCGGTGCCCAAAATCACGACCTCAGGATTGAGGTCGGCTATCTTCTTGAAATCCCTTGAGCGAATTTCGGATAAGGTATTGACTTTCCAGTCGATGATTTCATCGGGGGTGATGATCAGGCTGGATGTATAGTCCTGTTCGTCAATTCTTATCACAAAGCCGGTCTTGCTTCTGGTGCAGGATCGAACGCGGTTTGCAGGATTGGACTTGTCAAGATGAAGTTTCATTAGGCAATTTATTCAGGATAAAATCCAATGCTTCAGTTTAACAAGTTTGAATCCGGGAAAGTGAAAGCGGTAAAGATTGGTTTGTTGGGTTTTGGCACCGTCGGTGGAGGCACGTTGACCGTGCTGCAACGAAACATGGAGGAAATATCCCGGCGGGCGGGCCGCGAGATCAAGGTGGTTGCTATTGCAGTCAATGATCTTGGCAAGAAGCGAGATATCGATACTGGCGGTATTGAATTGACGGATCGCATGTTGGATATCGTCAACAATCCTGATATTCAAGTGATTGTCGAATTGATTGGGGGAGGTGACGATGTATTTAATGCGGTTATGCAGTCTCTCGAGAAAGGCAAGCATGTGGTGACTGCCAACAAGGCGCTCATCGCAAGCCATGGCAATGCGATCTTCAGAAAAGCGTCCGAGAAGGGTTTGATGGTGGGCTTTGAGTCTGCCGTTGCAGGCGGGATTCCCATCATTAAACTGATCAGGGAAGGCCTGTCCGCCAATCAGATTGAGTGGTTCGTTGGAATAATCAACGGCACCTGCAATTACATTCTCTCGCAGATGGCTGACAGGCAAAGAGAGTTTGATGATGTTCTTGAGGAAGCACAGGAGTTGGGATACGCGGAGGCGGACCCGAGTTTTGATGTCGGAGGTGTGGATGCTGCGCACAAGTTGACAATTCTGGCTTCGATTGCTTTTGGCGTTCCACTGCGATTTGAGTCAGTGTACATCCAGGGTATTGAACACATTCAGAAGATAGATATAGAATATGCGGACGAACTGGGATTCAGGATGAAACATCTTGGAATATCCCGGCGCACAGGCGACGGTTTGGAACTTCGGGTGCATCCGGCATTGATACCCAAACAGAATTTGATTGCCAGTGTTTCGGGTGTCATGAATGCGGTATTGATTCAGGCGGATGCTGTAGGTCAGTCCATGTTCTATGGGCCCGGAGCTGGATCAGAGCCGACTGCATCGGCAGTAGTGGCTGACTTGATTGACGTGGTCAGGGCGTTTACGACTGATCCGCAAAACCGTGTTCCGCATCTGGCTTTTCAGGCCGATTCACTGATTGACCTTCCAGTACTGGATATCGGTCTGATTGAAACCTCGTACTACTTGCGCATGCAAGCGGTAAACCGGCCGGGAGTGCTGGCTGCAATCTCTTCGATCTTCGGCGAAAACGAAATTAGCATTGATTCCATATTGCAGAAAGGGCATGGTCAACCGGATGAACTGGTCACGGTTATCCTGATGACTCAGAATACCCGGGAGAAGAATTTGATGAAGGCGGTCGAGAAAGTTGAGGCGCTTGATTCTGTAGAAGGAAAAATCGTCTGGATTCGTGTCGAACGATTGCCGTAGATTGCAATTGGTTCTGAAATTACGGCTTGATTGAGGTGTTTCAAGTACTCAACGACGTAGAGATTGTCCATAAAGCCACTTTCTGGCATGAAATTACAACTTTCCAATATTAATAATGCAGAAGCATCATGAATTTGGTAACGGTAAAACCGAAGTATCAGGTAACCATCCCAGCAAAGTTGCGTAAAGGCATCAATCTAAAAGAGGGTGATGTCATGGAGGCTATACAAGTGCAAGATCGAATTTTACTTGAGCTAAAGGAGGTCGTAGACAGGCAAGCCATTGCAGATAAAATTGATGCGTTATTGAAGAAGTTGCCTGTTAGCCCTGAAGATGAGGATCGAACAGAGGATGAAATCATGGAATGCGTAGTCGCAGATATCAAGGCATTCCGCCGGGAGCAGCGTGCCAGCAAGGAATGAGAGTGGTATTGGACTGTAACGTCTTGATTTCAGCTGGACGTACAAACGGCACATGCCGGAAAGTTGTCAGAAAATCCATAAGACATCATGAAATCGTCATATCCGAGCAGATTCTTTTTGAATATATCGATGTTATTGATAGAAACCGGACATGTCCTTTCTATAGCACGTTGAAATCGTTGTATGAAGAGATCGAGCATTTGGCTGTTGTCGTTAAGCCGGTAAATCTGGAGTCCAGTCTGTCGGACTCTAGCGATGAGGTTTACTTGGCAACAGCAACGGCTGGTGAAGCAGCCCTGATTACTGGCAATAAAAACGATTTTACCGAACCGCTATACGGGCAGGTTGAAGTCTGGGGTTGAAGTCTGGTCTCCGCGAAAGTTTCTTGATGAGACAGAATGATCGCCAGTTGTCTTCGAAAAGTCCGGCACCTGATTCCCGGGGCTGCTTCAGCGTGTTTCGGAAATGTTGCATTCAGTTGTTGAGTGCGTTGCTTCATGAGTTTGAACCACGTCTTCCTTGGGATTTGCACTCATGAGTGTCAAGGATGTATAACTGGCACAATCAGGTCCATGATAAATGTACAGTCTTGACATCCTGAATCAGGAATTCTTTCCGGAATGCCAACCTGCCAAGCCATGTTCATGAGAGGAGTGATTGACGTTTGCTAACCGTGTTGCAGTCATTATGAGACATATGGCATTGTCAATAGCCTGAAGACTGCTTTCTAATCTCAAATTTTCGATTTCAATGGCAAAAAGCAGTACAGACAAGGCAATTGCGAATCTCCTGAAGTGGATGGACAGGCCAAAATGAGAACAATGTAAGATCAATGTATTCTTCAAACATCTGATATTGATCTCCGAAGACCTCGATATTCCATTGGGGAAAATGCCAGAATCAACAGGGCTAGTCTGGAACCACCATTACCTGAAAAGACGCGGATGGAAAGAGTCAGGTCCTGGACGATGCTGTCTCGAGGCACTCAGGGATTCCATGCTGTCCCTGTATGTGGTCATTGAAGTCAATCCTGGGAGAAGCATGAAGTTGAGGGATCTGCTCGGTGACAGTGGAACAATCCTGGTTCAGGAAAAGAGTGCAGCGAAAGAACTGGTCATGTGGGATTGTCTGGCAGCTAGGGTGGTCAGCATCAGCGGGCGCAATTATATGACAGGGGGGCCTCTGCCATTTTCACCGGAGATGTCGAGAGATTTTCTGTATTGTTATGAAGATTATGTGGAGTCGCATACAGAGGGTGAATTCTCGAAAACCCATGAATTACCACCTTCAGATGCCATCGTTGCTGCCGTCTTTCTGGGCGGGTGAGATGTTCATTAAGGCAGTGCCCGAAATACCGGAATTCCGAAACTCGGACGGAGAATCATTTCTGTCGAGCGAGGTGCATTTCCCGGTTCTGGGTGACATGGATGCGGTGCCCTCCATCCTCGACAAAATCCCTGATCTAGAGCGATTCTCCGAAGATGAAGAGACTGGCGAATCCGATGTCCGGTGGAGAAATGGAATGGTCCCGGGTTGCTCCTGGCTACCGGTCATGACAACGCAGTAAGGGTATCGCTCTTCCCGAAGAAATCACTGAAGATACCTTGGATGACGTCGGCATGACTGGACTCGGCTATGTCGTACTCAACTCGAAGACCCTGGTTTTGGATACCAATTCAAGGGAACGTGGCGATAGGGGACAGGCTTTGCTCGAATCCCGTCTCGGCGATCTCGTTGGACGAGCGGTGACATCGTACGGTGATATTCAAAAGGGGATGGAAGATCTGGCAAGTTCGAGCTTTCCCGTGAAGACCAATAAACCGGTTCCGGATGAAGACATGGAGCAATCGATTCGCGACAAGCATTATCAACGGGTACTAAATGAGCCGCTTGAGTTACTTGGACCATTGACGCCGAGGGAGGCGGCGAAGACATCCGCAGAAAATCGGCATGAAGTGATGGCTGAAAGGCCTGGAAAACAAAGAGCAGCGTCATGGCTATGCGAGATGGAAGTAAAGCCTGCGACACATCAGGATGTGGCGGGAACTGTGGATTCAAAGGCCAATCTGACACTGCGGAAGCCATTCATGCTGTTGGGGCGCGTATTACCCCAATGCTTCCCGAAATTAGAATTGTTCTTCTTCCGTTGAGCCTGACAACGCAGTTACCGAAGAATTGCCGCCTTGGACAGTCATCGTAATATCATCGAAATATCCAGCGCCGACTTCCTGCTGGTGGGCAACGAAAGAGTACCCTCTCTCACTTGCGGCGAATTCAGGTTCCTGAACTTTCTCGACATAGTGTTTCATGCCATTGCCCCGGGCATATTCATGGGCAAGATCAAACATGCTGTACCACATGCTGTGAATGCCGGCCAGCGTAATGAACTGGTACTTATAGCCCATGGCGGCAATTTCGTCCTGGAAATTGGCAATATCGCGGTCGTTCAGGTTGCGTTTCCAGTTAAAGGACGGCGAACAGTTGTAGGCCAATAGCTGATTCGGATGCGCAGTCCGCACAGCTTGTGCAAACTCCCGGGCAAACCCCAGATCCGGTGTACCGGTCTCACACCACACCAAGTCAGCGTATTCAGCATAGGCTATGCCCCTTGAAACCGATTGTTCCAGACCATTCTTTACTCTGAAGAAGCCTTCAGCGGTTCGTTCTCCAGTGACGAAAGGCTTGTCGCGGTCATCCACATCTGAAGTCAGAAGGTTGGCGGCTTCAGCATCGGTTCGCGCCAGAATGATCGTCGGTACTCCAAGCACATCCGAGGCCAGCCTTGCGGCTATCAGTTTTTGAATGGCCTCTTCGGTTGGCACCAGAACCTTGCCACCCATATGGCCGCATTTCTTGACGGCAGCGAGCTGGTCTTCAAAGTGGATTCCCGCCGCACCATTCACAATCATGTTGCGGGCGAGTTCATAGGCATTCAGTATTCCGCCAAATCCGGCTTCGGCATCGGCAACGATGGGCAGAAAGTAGTCAATATGGCTGGAGTCTCCCGCCTCTATGCCCCGCTGCCATTGAATCTGGTCAGCCCTGGCAAAGGTATTGTTGATCCGTCTGACTACCGTTGGCACCGAGTCATAGGCATACAGCGACTGATCCGGGTACATGGTTTCCGAACTGTTGTTGTCGGCCGCAACCTGCCATCCTGACAGATAGATTGCCTCGATGCCCGCCTTGGCCTGTTGTAGGGCCTGACCCGCAGTCAAGGCGCCCAGGCAATTCACATATCCCTTCCTTGCATCACCATTGATCAGTTTCCAGAGCTTCCCGGCACCATTTCTGGCATAGGTGTACTCGGGCTGTACGGACCCCCTTAATCGAACGACATCTTCGGCTGTATAAGTGCGGCGAACGTCTTTCCACCTGGGATTGGTGTCCCACTCTCTTTGCAAATGCTGAGCTTGCTCTTCTCTGGTCATGCGAAATACTCGTCAAAAGGTAAGGAGGTAGCGATTATAATTCCGCTTACGGGAATTGAATATAATGTCTTTTTCAATTCAAAGGATTGAATTATTCAATGAAAAACGAAATATGCATCTACAAATTGCAATAATTATGATTGCCCCTATCGCTCAAGTCATGGCAAATCCTGCTTTCAGGCCAGTCCGGAACTTCTGATGCAGGGTGCATTGTTGCTAGTCAGAAACGTAGACAATTCAGGATAAGCCGTGAATTACCGGAACAGGAAAATTGTCTCGAGACCGGAAGTCAGAGATATCGGAAAGGATTGCCCGCCGGGACTGATGCCAATCCAGTCAGAGTTGATGAGGCGGTTGTTCTGGTACAGAGGGATTCGGGACAAACAGGAACTGGACTATTCCCTGACCAACCTGCTCAGCCCCGAAGGACTGCATAATCGGCAAGCAGCGACGGAAATCCTGTCGCGGGCCATCATCGAGGACAGTCGCATCGTGATTGTGGGCGATTATGATGTTGACGGTGCAACCGCTACCACGCTCGGCATTCGGGTTCTCAATGCATTTGGCGCCAGGGATGTTCGATACATTGTGCCAGACCGGTTTAAGCATGGCTACGGGCTGTCGCAAGAAATCGCAGAAGAGGCGCTCGAACAGGAGCCGGAACTGGTCGTCACGGTCGATAATGGGATTAGCAGCATTGAAGGTGTTAAAACCCTCAAAAATCAGGGAGTCAGGGTACTGATAACGGATCACCACTTGCCCGGGGAATGCCTTCCCGAAGCCGATGCGATTTTGAATCCCAATCAGAAAGGGTGTCAATTTGAGAGCAAGAATCTTGCCGGAGTCGGAGTCATGTTCTACCTGCTGATCATGGTTCGCCGGGCCCTCATCGAGAACGGGTGGTTTGGAGCCTCTGGACTCAAGCCGCCCAATCTTGCAAATTATCTGGACCTGGTTGCACTCGGCACGGTCGCTGATGTAGTGCCGCTGGACCGAAACAATCGGATTCTAGTCTCACAGGGCTTGTCAAGAATCCGTGCAGGCCAGTGCTGCAGGGGCATTCTCGCCCTGCTTGAAATATCCCGGCGCAAACCGGAAGAGGCGGTATCGATGGATATGGCTTTTGCAGTTGCTCCCAGACTGAATGCTGCCGGACGGCTGGACAATATCACTATTGGCATTGAATGCCTGCTGGCTGACTCCGATGAACAGGCCAGAGACTACGCAATTCGCCTAGATCAAATCAACAGGAAACGCAAGGACATCGAAAAATCCATGAAGGAAGATGCGATGAAGATCATGGGTGACCTGTCTCCGGCAGACTTTATTGGCTCGAATAATGATCCTGAGATTATGCAGAGAATCTGCTTGTATGATGCAAGATTCCATCAGGGACTGAACGGCTTGATTGCATCGCGGATGAAGGATCTCACAGGTCTGCCAGTCGTGGTTTTTTCTCAGTTGGAAGACGGCAGTCTGACCGGGTCGGCACGTTCAATCGACGGACTGCATATTCGTGACCTGCTGGACAGGATGGCCTGCCGGAATCCAGGGCTGATTATCCGTTTTGGCGGTCATGCCATGGCAGCAGGCTTGACGATTGATCGAGAGCGATTCGACCATTTCAGGGCAGCTTATCTCGAACAAGTCAAAGCATACATGAATGAGCATGGCGATGTCGAAACCATTGAAACTGACGGCATGCTGCATGCCGATGAGATCAACCTGGAAAATGCCCAGTCGATTGCCGATGTGACCACCTGGGGAAAGTCATTTCCCATGCCGACATTTTTCGGCAAGTTTTATGTTCGGGAAGCGCGGGTGGTGGGCAATAATCACCTCAAGTTGCAGCTTGCCGTCAAGAATCTGAAAACGCGCTTCGATGCAATCGTGTTCAATGCAGTCAGGGAAGGTGAAAAAGCCCCGCCATTAAAGCATATCGAAGCGGTTTATCGGCTTGAGGTCAATGAATACAGGGATCGTAGAAGACTCCAGCTGCTGATTGAAGACTTCACCCCAGTCTAAAATCTGGAATTGCCTTGTTCGGTCTAGACGATGACCAATATAACGGGTACCACCCGCATGGCTGGCGAATCACAATCCGACAATTCGGAATATGTTGCGACCATTGATCTCGGTTCGAACAGCTTTCACATGCTGATTGCGGTAGAAGGAGAAGAGGGTGGCATCCGGATTGTGGACCGAGTGCGCGAGATGGTCAGGCTGGGGGCGGGAATTCAGCACGATCGAACTCTGTCCAAGGAGTCGCAGCAGCGGGCTCTCAAGTGTCTCGGGCGCTTCCGCGAGCGCCTCTCGGCCATTCCGCCCTACCGGATCAGGGCCGTGGGCACCAATACCCTCAGGGTTGCCAGGAACAGTGGCGAGTTCCTTGCAAAGGCCGAAAGGGTGCTTGGACATCCGATTTCAATTATCTCGGGACATGAGGAAGCAAGGCTGGTGTATCTGGGGGCGGCTTTCGGTTTGGCTGTATCCAGCCGCAAGCGTCTGGTGATCGATATCGGTGGCGGCAGTACCGAAATCATCGCCGGCCAAGGCTATCGCCCCCTTCGTCTGGACAGCCTGTATATCGGATGTGTGAGCATGACCCGGCGATTTTTTGACGACGGAAAAATCACCAAAAACCGGATAGAATCCGCCGGTCAATTTGTACGCAGGGAACTTGAGACGATTGTCAACAAGTACCTGCAATTGGGCTGGGATGAAGTTGTCGGGACCTCTGGAACGATACGCGCAGTCGATAAACTGTCAAGAGATATCGGCATCAAGAAGGACTGGATTTCCCATGCAGGAATCGAAGCGATCCGAAACTGGATGCTTGAGAGTCGAACCAGCAAGGCTCTTTCCCTGATTTCGGAGCAGCGCAGGCCGGTTTTCGTGGGTGGTTTCGTGATTCTTTCTGAACTTTTCGGCGGGTTTGGAATAACCCGGATCGAAGTTTCCGATGGCGCGCTGCGGGAAGGTGCGGCCTATGACTTGATTGACCGTCTGCATGATGAAGATGCAAGGGTTACCGCAGTCCGTGAACTGGCCAGCTTTTTTGGTTCCGACCCCAATCAGGCAGGACGAGTCGGCAAGCTGGCCGAGTCATTCCTGAATCAGGCAAGACAGGGCTGGGAATTGCAGGAAGATTTCGACCGCAAGCTGATTTTCTGGGCCGCGCAGCTTCATGAAATTGGGGTTGGCATCTCCTATTCTCATCATCATCTGCATGGGGCATACATCATCGAGAACAGCGATCTTGATGGTTTTTCGCGTCAAGCACAGCGAATGCTGGCATTGATCGTGGGCAACAGCCGTCAGAAGCTCCGGTTCAACGATATTGAGTGGCTGCCACCGAAAAACGCGCTAAAGATCAAGAGATTGACCGTGATCCTGAGACTGGCAATCACGTTCTTCAGAGGCCGGTCCGCTGTGCCTCCCGACGAAACCAGGCTCGTAGCCGAAGGCAATAGCCTGACCTTGATCATGGATTCGCAGTGGTCTCAATCCCATCCATTGACGGTATTTGACCTGCAGACTGAAAAGGAATATCTTGCGGCCGCAGGATTCAATCTTGTACTGGAATATCGATAGCACTCCGCGGCGCTTGGCGTGCGTTCAAGAACCCGGCTAATTGGAATAGCCCTTGCGAATCTCCTCGGCAATAATTGTTATGCCTCTCGAGACCTGGTCGAAGTCGGCTGCATACGATATTCGTATGCATTCCCGGGTGTGCTGCCAGGATTCATTCAGTCCCGGGAAAAAATGATGCCCCGAAAGCACGAATACTCCCCGTTTCTTGAGCCGCCTGTACAACTCCGAATTCTCGATCGAGCAATTTGGAAACCAGAGCCACAGGAATATCCCGCCTTCCGGTTTGTGGACTCTGACCGGCAAATCGCCCATTGTTTCCCTTATCAGCGAGATCGTCCTGTCGACTCGATTCCAGTAGTAGGGAAGTATTGCATTGCGGCAGAGATCCAGAAGTTCACGGCTTTTGACAAGACGGGTCATCAGGGCAGGTCCTACTGCGCCGGGCGAAAGACTGAAAACCGCATTCGAGCATTTCACATAGTCAATGACTTCATGATTCGCAACAACAATTCCGGTGCGTACTCCGGGCAGGCCCAGCTTTGAAAGGCTCAAGCATAAAATAATGTTCTCATTCCATAACGGTTTGGCATCAGTAAACAATATGCCGGGGAACGGGAGACCGTACGCGCCATCAAGAATCAATGGAATATCAATTGCCTTTGCATGTTCGTTCAGTCGAGCAAGTTCTTGATCCGAGACCACATTGCCGGTCGGATTGGTCGGACGCGATACGCATATGGCGCCATATCGCCCGTCAATCTCCACTCCCTTGAACTGAATGCCGTACTTGAAAAGGAGATCGTCATCGGGAAGTTCATGAATTTCCGGTTTCCTGGACTCGAAACAGGACGGGTCGACCGTATTGTTGTATCCAATGTACTCAGGAGTGATCGGCAAAAGGATTTTTCTGGAAGCGCCATCGGGAAAAGGCCCGGAGAACAGTCGAAACAGCGTTAAGAAGCTCGACTGGCTTCCATTGCAAATCGCGATGTTATCACGCGTGATTGGCCAGCCATGCTCCTGCTGCAGCATCTCGGCCAGCTGGTCGATGAATCCCTGTTGCCCCTGGGGACCGCCATAATTGCCCACAATGCTCTCAAACTCATTCCCAGTATCGAGCAGTGCCTGCATTTCCTGGCGAAAGCGCTCCTGCATCTTGGGGATGAACGCCGGGTTTCCCCCGCCGAGCATCATGGTGCCGGGTTTCGACTCAAGGGCCTCGCCCAGGTCCTCCATTAGCTGGAGGACTCCATTATCCGGAGAGAACACCCTTGAGAAATTGGAAAAATTCATATCGGTTGGCGAGAGAAAGAGGCTATCCGACCCGGAGACGAGAGGAGAAGTCTGCGACAGGCTATTTCCGATCCTCCGGAGATGCAGGCAGGCCTGGACCTGTCGCGCTTGTCAACCGATTGCTTTCAAGGTTTCCGGCAAGGGCCTGGATATGAATGCTGTCAAGCAGGATGTGTGCCGCCTCAATCAGATACTCGGTTGAGTCTTCGGTGTCCGGCTGATTTTCGGAGAGACCGATCATTCTGTCTGAATCCGCTTGCAGAAGTTCGAGGGCTTCCTTGCGATAGTTGTCAAACATCTCGACTTTTGCTTCATGTTGCTCGCTTTCCGATTTGCGAACGGATTCGGAGAGACTGATTTGCTGCCTCGACACTGTACTCCAGAACAGTTCGTTAATTTTTCGAGTGTAGGCGAAGTACGAGTTTGAGCTGATCCGGTTCTCATGATTCGTGATCAATTGATCAATTGCGGATTGAGGGAGCCTGGATTGATAGGGGTTGAACTTGGCTTGCTTGATGTGTCGCCATGGTATGGGATTGTCATAGCCCCGTTCGCCATGATCGTCATCAACTCCCTCGTCCTCTCTCATGGTTGTCCAGATGATGTCGGGTACAACCCCGCGATATTGCGTACTGTCCCCGTTGATTCGGAAGAACTGTCCGGTGGTGATTTTGACTTGCCCGAGCGGATCGTCGTCTCGAACCAGGTTGTTGAGGCTGACAATGTTCTGGACAGTGCCTTTGCCATAGGTAGGTTCTCCGACAACCAGTCCCCGGTTGTAGTCCTGAATCGCGCCCGAGAAAATTTCCGAGGCGCTGGCGCTAAACCGGTCAACGAGCACCATCAGCGGACCATTGTAGGCAATGTCGGCATTCTTTGAATAGTCGATATCGGTCTTTCCAGCAGCATTCTGGATTTGTACGACAGGACCATTTCGGATAAACAGGCCGGTTAGTCCGATGGCTTCGCTGAGCGCTCCTCCGCCATTGCCTCGCAAATCAATGATCAGACCCTCGATATTCTCGTTTTTCATGTCCTCGACCAGATTGCGCACGTCCAGCGTTGTACTGCGCCGGACCGACCTGTCCTGGTTTTGAGATCCGGTGTAGAAGGTTGGCAGGGTAATCACGCCAATATTCGATATTCCATAATCGGTCTCAATCTCAATGAGATTACTGCGTGCAGCCTGCTGCTCAAGCCGGATATTGTCGCGAACGATCGCGACAACTTCGGATTTCCCGGACAAGCCGGTTTCAGCAGGAAGAATCTCCAGTCTCACTGTTGTGTGTTTTGGGCCACGGATGAGTTTGACCACATCATCGAGTTTCCAGCCGACAATATCGACAATTTCGGCATCTTCTTCCTGACCAACCCCGACAATCCGGTCATCGGGCTTGAGCTTGCCGGAGCGGTCAACGGGTCCACCGGGGATGACCCGCCTGACAACAACATAGCCATCTTCCATTTGCAGAACGGCACCAATGCCCTGAAGAGAGAGGCTCATCTGAATCTTGAAGTTCTCGGCGCGTATTGGCGAGTAGTAACTGGTATTCGGATCGAAGGCGCCGGCATAGGTATTCACGAAAATCTCGAACACGTCCTGTTCATCCATCCGGGCCCACTGATCCGCCATATTCGCATAGCGCTTGGCGAGCAAGGCTGCGATATCCGATTCCTGCTCCTCGGACAGTTTCAGGCTGATGATGTCGTTTTTGATGCGTTTTCTCCAATAGTCATCGAGTGCATCATTCGACTCCGTCCAGCTTGAATGCTCGCGGTTCAGTTCAAATGCCTCATCGATGGTGAAGTCAAAGGGTCGGTCCAGTCTTGTCAAAGCGAAGCTCGTGCGCTGATATACACGTTTACGGTAGAGGTTGAACACCTCATAAACCGTGTTGAGCCGGCCGGAGCGGATTTCATCATCAAGACGCAGATGCGAACCCTGATCCTTGAATTTCTGAATATCGCTCTCGATAAAATACGTTTTGGAGGGATCCAGAAGATCGATAAACTGGTCAAAGATACGGCTTGACAACTCATCGTCAAGATCAACATTCAGGTAATGGGCCCGATTGATGATGCGGTTGACTAGCTTGATGATGCGGGCTTGCTTCTCAACAGGCTTCAGCATCTCAGGCTGTTCAAGTACCTGCAAATCCTCGGCCAGACCTATAGCCGGTTCATGCGCAAGAATCAGCAGTCCTGTCAAACTGGCACAGACTATCGAGCAGAAGATTGAGAAGCGTTTGGAGCGCCGGGACAGCATGGTTTTTCGTTGCTTGAATAAAGGACCAATGGGATGGATAGACTACAACAAAATCGTTTTGATTTGTTGACAGTATCCTGCCTTAATTGAAAAATCTGGCAAGAAGCACAACTTCAGGTTTCGGGTACCGGCTAATAGTTGGCATGCGATTCATTATTATGTGATAATAAGGACTTCTATTCCGTAATTGCACAAAATATTTTTCCGAATGATTCCTCGACTTTTGTCTCAAGAGTTTTTGAAGCAGCTCAGAGAGTACCCGATAATCACTCTATTAGGTCCAAGGCAAGCCGGAAAGACAACTCTGGCACGAGCGTTGCTGGAAGATTATGCCTATGTTAGCCTCGAAACACCCGATGTCCTGAGATTTGCCCGGGAGGATCCGCGGGGCTTCCTGCTGGAGTATCCCAAAAAGGTCATTCTGGATGAAATTCAGCGCGCTCCCCACATTCTCAGTTATCGTCAGGGCATAGTCGACGAATCCAGAATGACGGGGCAGTATGTTCTAACGGGTTCTCATCAACTGGAATTAAGAGCGTCCATAACCCAGTCATTGGCCGGCAGAACTGGCATACTGAATTTGCTGCCATTATCGGTGGAAGAACTGAGAGCGGCGACAATCACCTTTGACACTTTCCAGGAATATGTATTTAGCGGATTTCTTCCTCGGATATATGACAAGAGGCAAAGACCGCATGCGGCCCATGCCAATTACTACCGAACTTATATAGAGAGACATTAGCCAAATCATCCAGTTAAGGAACGCCAGTCTTTTCGACAATTTCATGCGGCTCCTTGCCGGACGAACCGGCCAATTGATGAACTATCAAGCATTGGCCAGGGATGTAGGCGTGGATGCCAAAACCATCAAGGAATGGCTTTCAATTCTCGAGGCATCCTTCGTTGTTTTCAAGCTTGCCCCTTATTACAAGAACCTTGGAAAAAGGATCAGCAAGTCTCCAAAGTACTATTTTATGGATACAGGCCTTCTGTGCCATCTGCTTGGAATCGAAAAACCGGAACAGGTGACACGGGATCCATTGGTAGGCCAGTTGTTTGAAAACCTGGTCGTTCTTGAAGCACGAAAAGCTCGACACAACCAGGGGCTGTCACCAAATCTGTACTTTTATCGGGACAGTCATGGCAACGAAATCGACTTGCTGTACGCAAGCGGACCCAATCTGATTGGAGTCGAGATCAAGTCGGCTGCCACATTTCATCCTGAATTCAAGAAAAACCTGTTGCGATTTTCAGAGAAGCAGCAGAGGCTTGAAGCGGGCTATGTTGTCTACAACGGAGATTCCCGCACATTCAGCGATGGCATTAAGGCCATCAACTTCAGAGAGACAACATCCATTTTCAAATCGTAGTTCGTGCTTAATGAATTGCTGGGACGGCTGCCATCCTTCCTGGCCGGGTTCTGCGGGATTTTTGCGGTCATGCAGCAAATTGGGCCATAACTGCCTTAAAATACTGATCCCGGGATTGGTGCGTGATTCTCATTTGCCCTTTAAACCAGTGCAACCGCATGAATGCTCGATAACGTAAAAGATGGGATTCGAGAATTGGTCATGCGAGCAAAACGGCATCGAATGAACAAACGAGACAGGGGATGCAAGATTACCGCAGCAATCAGCAGAAATTCAAGGATGACGTCGGCTGCCTTGTTGGTGTTTGATCCAATGACTTTCGCTTGCCATATTAAGGTGTACGTGTCTCGGACCTCATTTTCGTCTTCGATGTTTGCAAAACTTCGGCAGACTGGAAGTCCAAAACCCTGAAGGATATATGGTTTCCAGTATTTTGAAGTGACTCCCGCCTGCCCCAGGTGAATTCCGTGCTGTGTACCGTTGTTGTGTTTAGAAACTAATGTGGTATGAAGATGACCGTCAGTGATGCCGAGATTCGACAACGATTGCGTCTGGGAGAAGACAGTACCTGGGAATTCAAGCAACTGGAATTCAGTGGCAATCGGCTAAAAAGTCCCAAACGTGAGGATTTGGCGGATGAACTGATCGCTTTTGCGAACGCGAGTGGAGGCAAGCTTCTTTGCGGTATTACGGATGATGGTCACATCCAGGGGATATCTCCGGAGCAGGCGGCCGAAGTTGACCGCCTGCTAGTAGAAACAAGCAGGGATGCAGTGAAGCCGCCCCTTCGTATTGATGTTTACCACCGGGAAATCGATAAACGCATTTTCGTGTTTGTCGAGGTGCCACGGGGAGATGCTGTACACGAACGGGACGGGCGGGCTTTTGTGCGTGTCGGGGCAACCAAACAACGATTAGATGGCGATGAACGATTTAGGCTGGCTCAAAACCGGGCACAAAGCCGCTATTTGTGGTTTGACAAGCAGCTAGTTGCCAATACTGGCATTCAAACACTAGACGAGAGGCTTTGGGAACCTCTGCTTAGCGTGGCTGGAGCAGACGATCCTCAGCGGGGATTAATGAATCTCAGGCTTTTGGGCTTGGATGAAGCCGGTGTAGTACGTGCAACAGTAGCCGGAGTACTGCTTTGCACTCAAATGCCACAGCAATGGTTTCCGCAGGCGAGTATCATGGCAACGCACTATAGAGGACAAGAGCGTGCATCAGGCCAGCTTGATGCACAGGAAATTGCCGGGCCTCTTCCACGCCAGATTGGGGATGCGGTTAGATTTGTAGTCCGCAACATGCGAGTTGCTGCACGCAAGGTTCCGGAAAGGGAAGATATGCCTGAATACAGCACTGCGGCTGTGTTTGAAGCGGTGGTCAACGCTGTTGTGCATCGTGATT
Source organism: Gammaproteobacteria bacterium (assembly GCA_026709505.1). Classification (GTDB taxonomy): domain Bacteria; phylum Pseudomonadota; class Gammaproteobacteria; order Arenicellales; family Poriferihabitantaceae; genus Poriferihabitans. Next base: position 28,078 of record JAPOSW010000059.1, read on the forward strand.
ACTCCATGTCTTCACGCAGAATTCGCCTATCGATGTTTAACGGATGTCTTGAGATCGATTCACCCGGACAACTGCCCAATGGAATGAGCATTGAAGGCATGGAAACAAGCCAGGCAACGCGCAATGAAGTGCTCGCATCTGTTTTCGGGAGAATTCCTGTTGGAGACATGCCGGGTTCCACACTTCAACGATTCCTGATGGAACGTCGAGGTGATGGAGTATCAATTATTAAGTCGGAAACCATGGAATCTTCCGGGAACCAACCACAATACAGGATCATTGACAGGTGCAGTCTCGTTCTGGACATTCCCGCAGCAAAACTGGAGTTAAGTCCTGCCAGTTGTTTAGTGACGGTCCATTCAAGAGGGGAGCCACTGGCAGGAGTAGAAGTACTGGTTCTCTTTCCGAATAAAACCTGGCAGCAGGCCGCGACAGATGAAGCTGGCGCGGCAACACTTGATCTATACACCACGCACCTTCCCATGACGGTTTATGCGGCGGCACCCGGCTACAAGGGAGGAGTGAAGCGAGAATGGGTGCCTGGCCAAGGCGGTTTGCGGATGGAACTAGACCAACAACTGCAAGGGGGATCGGTCATATTTGAAGAGGGCAGCGGACAGATCCCCGGCCTGCATGGCCGTCTTAATCCCATGCTTGATACACTCAAGCGGACTTGTCTTTATGCTGATAATATAGCCATAGAAGATGGCCGGCAGCAACCGGTATCTTTCCGGCTTGGCAAGCCGATAAAGCTTACGGACGAGCAGGGCCTGGAGTTGTCAATCATTGTTACTGAGATCATTGGGAATTCCGCATTGGTGGATTATCGGCCAGCATGCTAGAGAACTGCCCGTCTTCAATCTTTTCCATATTGCCAGTTAAACACCATCTCCAGTCCGAAGCACAATTTAATGGATACAGGTCTACCGTGCTGTTGCAGAATTCAGGCAGTTCGTGTCATCATGTCAAATTGTCCAGCCCTTAAACTTGAACGGTGAATCAGATATGGCTAAAGTGTTAATTTGTGGTGCAAGCCGTGGCATCGGCCTTGAGCTATGCCGGCAATATTCTTCAAGAGGCGATCAGGTTATTGCAACCTGCAGGAGCATGTCGGATGAGCTGGCCGCACTCGATGTGCAAACGGTAACGGACTTCGATGTTGTGAATAGCGAAAGTATCCATGTACTCGAGCGACAAATGGACCTGGATACGGTCCGTATTGACATTCTGGTGCACAATGCCGGGATTCTGAGTCGTGAAAGTCTCGATAATATGGACTTCGATGCAATTGAACGCCAGTTTCATGTCAATACGCTGGGTCCGTTGCGAGTGGTTCATGGACTGCTGGGCAATCTTGCTGAAGGTGCCAAAATCGGGCTCGTCAGCAGCCGTATGGGATCCATGAGAGACAATGAGTCTGGAGGCCGGTATGGATACCGAATGTCAAAGGCCGGGCTCAATGCTGTTGCCGTGAGCCTTGCCCGAGACCTAGCAGAGAGGGGCATTTCGGTAGTGGCCTTGCATCCCGGGCTGGTTGCCACTCGAATGACGGGGGGAAACGGCATTTCCCCGGCCAAGGCAGCGACTGGCCTGATTCAGCGCATGGACGAGCTGAGCCTGGAGCGAAGCGGCAAATTCATGCATGCTGAAGGCTATGAATTGCCCTGGTGAACAGGCAAGAGACTGGAGGACTGGTTCGTGTCCAAGTTGAATGCGAATGAGCTATATTCCGGGCTCGATGAGAAACTTCGTGCCATGGGCTGGGACTCGGGAGTCCCTGAAGCTCATGGCCTGTTGACCGGATTGGCCTGCCGGGGATTTTCCGCCCAGCATATCGGCAACAAGATGTACATGTTTGAACTGGATTCCGGGCAGGATTCTGCGTCTTTGCAGGCATTGTATGAACTGGTTCTGCAGAACCTTGAGTCCGATGATCCCGTGTTTGACCTGATGCTGCCTAGTGATGATGAATCTGCCTTTCGGCGTGCGGATGAAATTGCAAACTGGTGCAGCGGGTTTGCCCAGGGTTTCTGTCACGATGGCGACATGTCGATACTGCAAAAGACGGGTCCGGTAAAGGAAATGTTCGATGACATCATGTCGATTGCCCGAATTCAGGCCGATTTGTCCGATGACGAGGCTGGCAGGCATCGAGAAGATCGAGCCCTGACTGAAATCGAACAGTATCTCAGGGTAGGCATTCAGTTGATATACGAAGAAATGGTGGCAACCCCCAGCTCTCGAGAGGCAGTATCCAAATGATTAATGTCGAGGTTCTGAGAAAAAGGCGTGAAGAGTTCATGGGCATGCTCCATGAAGGAATAGCGGTCCTGACAACATCCAAGCATCTGACTCGAAATCGTGATGTGATGTATCCGTTCAGGCCGGACAGCAATTTTTTCTATTTGACCGCCTTTCCGGAACCGGATGCGGCAGCCCTGTTTGTTCCGGGCAGAAAAGACGGGGAATACCTGTTGTTCTGTCGTGAGAAGGATCCGGAAATGGAGCGCTGGGATGGGCGTCGGGCCGGTCTGGAAGGTGCGATTGAGGATTATGGTGCCGATCAGGCTTACCCGATCGAAAAACTTCCGGAAGTGCTGGTTGAACTTATACCCGAGTATCAGAACGTGTACTCCCAAATGGGTCAGGATTCCGATCTGGACAAGGAGATATTGTCGATTGTCTCGGATCTGAGGACCAAGTCCCGTCAGGGTGTCAAGGTCCCCGCGCAATTTGTGCATCTTGATCATATTCTTCACGAAATGCGCTTGATCAAGGACTCTGAAGAGATTCGCATCATGCGAAAGGCGGCCAGGCTTGCTGCCAGGGGGCATATCAGGGCGATGCAGAGCACCCGCCCTGGCATGTATGAATATCAGGTCCAGGCCGAACTGGAATGCGTGTTTTTGCAAGGCGGTGGTTTTTCTACCGCTTATCCCTCTATTGTTGCGGGTGGTGGCAATGCCTGCATATTGCACTATGTCGACAATAACAACCGTCTCAGCGCCGGTGATCTTTTATTGATTGATGCAGGAGTCGAGATTGACTGCTATGCCTCCGACATTACTCGTACATTTCCGGTCAACGGCAAATTTTCCGGCGCACAGAAGGATGTTTATGAGGTGGTCCTGAATGCCCAGCTTGCAGCAATTGATGCAGTCAGGGCAGATCAGTCCGTTACCGAATATCACGATGTTGCAGTCAGTAAGCTAACCGAAGGCATGGTCGAAATCGGATTGCTGAAAGGCGATCCGGAAGAACTGGTCGAAAAAGGCGACTACCGCAAGTTTTATATGCATTCGACGGGGCACTGGCTGGGAATTGATGTGCACGATGTCGGAGATTACAAGATTGGCGAACAGGGGCGGTCTCTGGAGCCCGGCATGGTTCTGACGGTCGAGCCGGGTCTGTATATCGAGCCTTGTGCGGAGGTTGACGAGAAATGGCACAATATTGGCATACGCATTGAGGACGACGTACTGGTCAAGCGAAGCGGACCTGAAGTTCTGACTGCGGATGTGCCCAAGAATGTTGAAAATATCCAGGCACTCATGGCCGAATAGTTGATCGATTGGCAGCAAATTCCAGCCATTATGACATTGTAATTGCCGGTGGTGGACTCTGTGGCGCCAGTCTGGCTTGTGCCCTCGTGAAGTCGGGCAAACGCATACTGGTGGTTGAGTCTGTTGCATTCGATTCTGATTTGCAGCCTGCCTATGACGAGAGAACCGTTGCCTTGACCTACAGCTCACGGTGTGTGTTCAGTGCCCTGGGAGTGTGGGAGCAGATAGAAGAGTCTGGAGCGCAGCCGATCCATGATATCAACGTGTCAAGTAGAGGCGGGTTCGGACAGACTCACCTGTCTTGCCATGATGCGGGAACGAATGCTCTTGGGTATGTCATTCCGGTACGAAACATCGGTCGAGTGCTGCTGGAGACACTGGGCCAGAGCAAGGAGACCGAATTCCTGTGCCCGGCATCGGTGGTCAATGCCCGAGTCGGGCAGGATTGCTGCGCGATAGAAATTGCCCATGGTGCTGAAACACTCAGGGTTACTGCAGAATTGCTGGCAGTCGCAGATGGCGGCCGTTCGATGCTTGCCGAAAAACTTGGCTATATCGTCCAAAAAAAACCGTATGAGCAGGCGGCGATTCTGAGCGTTATCAGGTCAGACCAGCCTCATCAGGGTCGAGCATACGAGCGTTTTCTGGATGACGGGCCGGTCGCCTTGCTGCCTCATCGCATCGACCAGAGGGTAAGCCGGTCCGGTGCGGCAGGTTCTCATTTTGCGGTGGTCTGGACAACCCGAAACACGGAGGTCAACCGGCGGCTGACTCTGGCCGACAGGGAGTTTGTTGATCTGCTGCAGTCAATGTTCGGGGATCGTGCCGGGAGCTTTTCTGATGCGTCTCCCCGCAAGAGTTATCCCCTGAGTCGAATTCGTGTTGACTGTCCGGCACTAAAGGGATCGGTATTGCTGGGGAATGCGGCTCACACCGTGCACCCGGTTGCTGGACAGGGGTTCAATCTTGGGTTAAGGGATGTAGCATGCCTTGTCCATCTGATTTCAGAATCCGGCCTGGTTCTCGGCAGTACGGAAATGGCTCGAGAATATGTCCGTCTTCGCAGACGGGATTCCCGGGCGGTTGAAGGCTTTACGCATACACTGATCCGGGCATTTTCGAATTCAGCGGCCCCCGTTTCCTGGCTTCGAAATGCTGGCTTGCTGGCAATTGAACATTTTCCGCCCGCAAAGCGAATACTTCTCAAAGCAACCATGGGACTTAATGCATCACCCCAGAAACTGACTTCGGGCATACCGGTTCACTGATGATATTCGGGAGCAAGGGGGAGGTGTTTGACGTTGCCATATCCGGTGGCGGAATTGCGGGCAGCACCTTGGCCGGTTTACTGGGTCTTCAGGGATTCAATGTCTGTCTTGTCAATGCAGGGTCAAAGCCCCTGTGGAACCCGGATCAATACCATCCTCGTGTGAATGCAGTGAACCATGCATCGATTCGCATTTTCAGGCATCTTGGAGTCTGGGAAGATATCCGAAGCAAACGAGTGAATCCCTATTACCAGATGAAGGTATGGGAGAGTCATACCAAGGGAGTCATTCAATTCGAGGCGAAGGAGATGCGGGTTCCCCATCTTGGCGCCATTGTCGAAAATACGGTTCTCACTTCCTCGTTGTTTGACTTGCTGGAACGGCAACCGAACGTTTCCGTCATTGATAATTCACGACTCAAGGGTGTTCTGGTCAATGATGATAATCTTGACCTGCATACCGATTCAGGTCATCAAGTCCAGTGCAGGCTGCTGGTCGGTGCGGATGGTGTGAATTCGATTAGCCGCTCACTCTCGAACATTGGCTTAAAGGAATACATATCCGGACAGCAGGCAATTGTTGCAGAGGTGCTGGCGGACAGCCACGACGGTCATACCGCATGGCAGGTATTTTTGCCTAACGGGATTGTTGCCCTGCTGCCTCTTGAGAAAGGGAAGTACTCACTGGTCTGGTCATGTCACGATGAACATTGTCGGACCTTGATGGCGCTTGATGATGTGGCATTTTGCGAGGCCTTGACTGCGAGTTTCGAGGAGCGGACGGGTAGAATTACAAATGCTGGAAAACGCTATTCGTTCGTGCTCAGGCAGCATCAAGCCGAATCCTACATTGCCGATCGGGTTGTGCTGATTGGCGATTCGGCCCATTCCATTCTGCCTTTGGCTGGGCTCGGTGCCAATATGGGGCTTCTGGATGCGGCATCCCTGTCTCAGGTGATTGGCGAGTCCAGAAAACGTGGACGAGATATTGATTCACGCACGGTACTTCGGCGTTATGAGCGCTGGCGCAAGGGAGAGAATGCCCTGGTACTGAATTCCATGCGCGGATTCAAGTTCCTGTTTGGCAGTCGCATTCAGGGAAGTCGTGTAATTGGCGGCGCTGGCTTGAGTCTCGTGAATCGCCTGAAGCCGGTTAAGAGAATGCTTGCGGGATTTGCGATGGGAGATGTCGGAGATCTTCCGTTGATTTGTTCAGCCTCAAGAAATGCTGACATATAATCGCAATTGCTTATGTCGGTCGTCTCACGCCGGCAGGTCGTGAAATTCCTCGCCATACATTAATTTCCAGTTAGACTCATGCGCACCTTGATTACAGGTTCGATTGCCTACGACACGATTCTGGTCTTTGACGATCGCTTTGCCAATCACATATTGCCTGATCAGGTTCACATTCTCAATTTGAGCCTTACAGCCGAGAGCATGAGAAGAGATTTTGGGGGGTGTTGCGGCAACATTGCCTACAACATCAATTTGCTGGGAGGTGATGCAATACCCATGGGAACGGTTGGCGGGGATTTTGCTCCTTATCGTGACTGGATGCATTCCAACGGTATCGATACAACGCACGTTATTGAAGTAGAAGAAGCCTATACAGCGCAAGCATTCGTAACCACGGATATTGACAATAACCAGATTACAGCGTTTCATCCGGGTGCGATGACTGATGCCTGCACGGTCGAAGCCGGTGAGGCCGAGAATATTGAACTTGCCATCGTGGCGCCAAACGACAAACAGGCCATGATTCAGCATGCACGCCAGCTTCATGGTTCCGGTATTCCGTTTATTTTTGATCCGGGTCAGTCGATACCGGTATTCAGCGGAGATGAAATGATTGAGCTAATCTCCATTGCAAATCATGTTTGTGTCAACGACTATGAATGCAGGCTGATTTTAAACAAGACGGGATTGTCTCTGGAGTCTATACAGGTAAAGGCTGGAACATTGATCGTTACCCGGGGTGCCGACGGGTCCGACGTCTTCCTGGATGGTCGTAAAGTTCATGTCCAATCAGTGAAAGTCTCGGAGGTAGTTGACCCTACGGGTTGTGGCGATGCGTACCGGTCGGGCTTGCTGTATGGTTTGGCCAATCAGCTGGATTGGGAAACCTCTGCGCAGCTTGGTTCCCTAATGGGCGGCATCAAGGTCGAACACTCAGGAACCCAGAATCATTCACCGACGCTTGAAGAGGTGGAAAGACGGTTTTTTGACAATTTCGGGAAATGCATTTCCCTTTCATGAAGGAATTTGCAAAGCGGCGAACCAGTTCAATACGATTCCATGAATCATTTGAAAATCGATTGCCTATAGGTGTTTCATACCCATTGTCGATGTGCTAACCTTTCGGTAGATGTGCCCGGTATAGGGTACGCTGTGCATGGGGCATGGAAAGGCCCCGGATTTCATTTGGAAACAACCTGGAACCAGCCAGAAGAATATGGCGGGTTTGCTCAACAACATGATGGGTTAACTCAGCCGCAAAGATACTCGAGGATTTTCCATTGTCAGACGATAGCATTGAGAAACTTGAAAAGCGCATTTTGGATTTGATTGGTATTTGCGAGAAGATCAGCAAGGATAATGACTTGTTGAAGAGCGACCAGAAGAAGCTGAGGGCAGATTTTCTGGAGCAGCGGGAAAAAAACAAGATGGCGAGAGAGAAAATCGAGGCTATTCTTGTAAAACTTGAATCGCCTGAACCCTGACCAGGAAAATTATTCGGCTATTCGAGGATAGACTTAGATACAAGCAAACATGAGAGCAAACAAGAAGACCATCAAGATCAGCATCATGAAACAGCAGTATTCGGTTTCATGCGAAGAAGAGGCTGTGGACAACCTTATGTCTGCCGCACACCATCTTGACCGCCAGATGCAGAACATTTCGGAAAGTGGCAAGGTTTTGGGCATTGACCGCTGTGCGATCATGGCGGGCTTGAACATCAGCAACGAACTGCTTGAGTTGAAGAGGAAGCTGGAGGTTCATGAGTCCACGATAACTCGATTGAGATCCCTGAACGAACAGCTCGATAAATTCGTGGGCGACCTGAAGACTACCTGACCGTTCAATAGAGCCGCACCCTGGCAGGATTCAGCAAGGTTCATTGCGGATTTCTCTAACATAAATATTTCTGCATTTTTCGGGACTGTGATCATCTTTATCCGGGCCCAAATGCTGAAACCGTAGATATGGCGGAGAAAATGCCATTTGATATTCGCTTTGCAGCAAAAAGTGCAAGCTTGACGGGGATGCAGATTGTCGACCTGGCTGCATATCCAGCTGGCAGAAAAATAATCAAGCCAAACCTGCCTAACCGAGCTTATAAAAGGATTGATTCAAAGTTCAGAAAATCGCCAGATGGAGAGACCAGCGGTTGGGAATTAAAGTAATTTCCCTAAAAAACGAAAAATAAATGATCTCGTCATCATTTAACCAGCGGGATGTCCAAGCTCATGTCAGTCGGGTCGGGAGCGGGTTCTTCAAGGATCATACTGTCAAAGAGGGGCATTACTCCGGTTCGGCATTGATGCGCGGGTATGCGACCTTGCCCCAGGTCTCCGAATCCTGATCTCGGCTTATATCGCGTTGCATGATATCGATAATCGCAGGAATCAAGGATGCCATGATCCGGCTTCCATCCCGAATCTGGTCGCGTCCGAACCCACTCGGCCAGGTTGCACCGCCGTGAAATATCTGATTGCGCAGGACATACAGGCGATGAAACACGATCGAAAGAACGGTAAAAGTATCTTGATTGGATAGAGCCTTTTGAACCCGATTCTTTTCATTTCCGAATCGCTGTTTCCAGTCGTTGTTCGGTCTTGATTCCCAAACGCTCTTCCAGAAGGGCAGAAACACGTAATGGTTGTTCAGCAGTACCCGAATTGGCCCAGAGAATTCTTTCCATACAATCCTCTGTAGAGAGCCCGATTCGTCTTGTTCAACGATACTCCTGAGAAATCTAAGGAAACGGTCGGACTCGCTTTTCTTTTTGTCAGGGTTATCGACAAAGTCGCGCAATGCACTTTCATCACCATAAGCCGCATTGAAAGCGACCCAGAGAAACATGAAGCGCTCAATGTCTTCCGTTCCCTTCTTCTCGCTACGTTCAACCCAGGCATGTGCCCGACGCATCCGGTCTATATTATGCTGAAACTGCGGGGCAGATTCGGCGATACGGCTATGATCTGACACGGTTGGCATGCTCCTCGAATTATTCTTATTCATTAGTATATGCAAATCGACTCCTAGCAGAAAGCCCTGTTTTATATCCAGTCTCGATTTAGGAGTGGTAGTTGGAAATCGATCAAATGACCGCACGATTTGTGCCATACTCGGGTTGAAGACCATGCGCTTTCGAGCAAGCGCATGCCAGCCTCAATTGCAGCTTTTCGATCAAAGGTGACCGTCTCGAAGGTACCTGCATGTGAAGTCGTGAAGGCAATGAGTGCGTCCGCAAAATCAACAGGCTGACTTGAACGATACGGGGCCAGTGCGTGGTAGCTTGCATCGGATTTTTCAATCATCAGATCGTACGATTGCAACAAGCCTTCTATGCCGTCGGCAATATTTTCACGAGGTGCTTTTATAGGACCGGGCCAATGCCCAACTTGACTCTGCCAGAACTACGGGGCTCGGGTAACCGGGATTTTCTCGAGTGACATGCATGAAAACTTTCGTGGCGATGGCGCTTTGATCCAGATTATCCTGCATCATGTAACGAACTAGAACATTTGTATCGATGCCGATCATACGTCTCCAGTTCCCTCGGAGATGGCCTCATCCATTTCCTCTAGGAGCACGGATTTCCGCCCGGGTTTGTGAAAGAATCCTTCAAGCGTCTTTGCCGAATCTCCGCTAATTGCGTGGCACGAATCAACGGGAAAGCAGTCTCCAGCTGGAAGGTGGAAAACCGGGCATCTTCCCGGCCTGCATCAATTTCATGCACATTGTCTGATTCTTTTATGATGTCCGCCTTATGTATCCCCAATTCCACTCTGAAGTGCAACACCAACTGTGTCATTGCAAATTAGTTCCAAACCGATCGTGAAATGACTAGCACCACTTCCTATATCAACTGCCTGCTGAAATCGCATGCCTTGATTTCGAGCAGGAATCTCCATGTAAACTTGCCTTGGATAGGCAGGGAGCACTTGTGCATATAACCCTGCAACTTTATTGAACTGCTTCACTTGAGGGCCTTGGTCGTTCATCTGGTTTCAAGGACAAGAAATAGTTGCAATGAGGATTGCCAGCCTAATATGGGCCATTTCGGATGCCCTGTACAGGTAGGCTCTAAAGGTCAAGTCCAGTCTTGCATGTTATTCTTTTTTCTCGCAAGATTATCGGTTAGCCGGGATTTGCCTTGCTGAAACTTTACTCAACAAAATGAAAACTCAACCTCATGGCGCGTCAATAAATTTGTTAAAATTCGAACAGGTGCTGTCTGCGGTGCACGAACTGATCTCTAAATCCTTGCAACCTAATCTACTCTATCAGGTGCTTGGTTAAGTGGCGGGCGAGCATACACATGGTTCATTACCACTGAGAATCCCGATGTCATTTCATTGCACCGCCTTGAACCCTTTGGTTCAAGGAAACGGGATCTTCGTCACATGCGGACAGCGCCGTATATCCCGTTTTGATGCCGGTTGATCAAAAGACGCAGAAATTGATGCTTGACAAGAAATCGCTTCGTGCCTCGCTTCGAAGGCAGCGCCAAGCCATCTCGCAAGCTTCTCAACGAAAAGCCGCAATGGGGCTGGCAAGCCAGTTGAAAAATCTTGCAGAAGTTCGAGCCTCAATGCTTGCAGGGATGTATTTGGCAAGTGACGGGGAAATCGATCTTGGCCCGTCCATGGAATGGTGCTGGGACAATCATATTGAAACCTGCGTTCCCATTATTCAGAATCAGACTAAAATCCTGAGATTTGCCACTGTCGGACGAAACACCGTATTAATCAAGAACCGATTGGGGATTCTAGAACCCAAGATGAATGAGAACGAGACACTGGAAATAGGAAAACTGGATATTCTGCTCATGCCGCTTGTTGCTTTTGACACTTATGGCAACCGTTTGGGCATGGGTGGTGGATTTTACGATTCAACCCTGAAAGCTAACCGGGATGCAGGCGGTCAGGAACCGTTGCGCATCGGTGTTGCCCACGAGTTTCAAAGAGTTGAAAAAATCGAACCTGACCCATGGGACATGCCCATCGATATGGTGGTCACTGATTGTGTCATGCACGATTTCACCAGCCCTGAAACATCTCACAATCTATATTTGACTGAGCATACAACTGCATAGAGGCATGAAATACTGGCTAATGAAAAACGAACCGGAAGATTATTCGGTTGACGACCTTGAGAGGGCCGGTACGGATTACTGGGACGGCATTCGGAATTACCAGGTTCGCAATTTTATGCGCGATGAAATGTCAGTCGGCGATCAGGCTTTCTTCTATCATTCGAACTGCAAGGTTCCCGGGATTTTCGGAATAATGGAAATCGCATCTGAAGCGTATCCCGATCACACAGCCTGGGACCCAAATGAACATTACTATGATCCTCGAAGTACGCCGGAGTCGCCGGTATGGCTGATGGTGGATGTCAAATTCATCCACAAGTTTGAAAATCCGGTTACCCTGAAGGAGCTGAGAACCCATCCGGAGCTGTCCGAGATGCGAATTCTACAACGGGGCAACCGGCTGTCGGTAACTCCATTGACTCGTGAACATTGGAACTTTATTCTCGGGTTGACGGGCAGAGAGGTAGATTAAGCAGTGATGAGAAAACTATTTGCCATTTCGATACTGGCATTGTTGCCGTTCATCGTACAGGCCCAAACAAATCAACAAGGAACAGAAGCAATGATTAAAATGACAACATCTCTCGGCGAGATTGTGATCGAGCTGTACCCAGACGAAGCTCCGGTCACCGTCAAGAATTTTCTCGATTATGTCGAGAGCGGATTCTTCACCGATACGACATTCCACCGGGTAATTCCAGGGTTCGTGATTCAGGGCGGTGGGCTGGACAGGGACATGCGACCCAAGCAGACCAAACCCGGGATAGTCAATGAGGCAGACAATGGCCTGAAAAACGAGGTCGGTACGCTTTCAATGGCCCGCACCAATGATCCGAATTCTGCAACTTCGCAATTTTTCATCAATCTCGTTGATAATGCGTTTTTGGACTTTCAGGCCAAAACACCTCAAGGGTGGGGTTATGCAGTGTTTGCAAAGGTTACTTCCGGCATGGATGTCGTGAATGCTATTGCATCTGTAACCACTGGCAACAAGAATGGACACAGTGATGTTCCGCTCGAGCCAGTAGTGATTCTGAGCACAGAGGTCATTAAATAGCGATGTTCAGGCAACATTGATCGTCGAGAATTGTTTAAACGCAAAGCAAGCACCTTGGCTCGAAAACTGTATATCAAGACATTCGGTTGCCAGATGAATGAATATGATTCATCCAGGATGGCTGACTTGTTGCACAATACCCATGGTTTCGTCTCCACGGACGATCCAAGCGAGGCCGACATGGTTATGCTGAATACCTGCTCAGTCAGGGACAAGGCCCAACAAAAGGTCTACAGTCAATTGGGGCGCTGGAAATCTCTGAAAGCGGCAAATCCGGATCTGGTCATTGCTGTCGGCGGTTGTGTGGCCAGTCAGGAAGGTCAACAAATCCTCAAGCGCGCTCCGCAAGTGGATATTGTGTTCGGACCGCAAACTCTGCATCGCTTGCCTGATATGCTGAATCAATGTATCGACCAGAAAAAGTCAAGGGTCGATATATCATTTCCCGAGATTGAGAAATTTGACTGCCTGCCCCCTGCCCGAATTGATGGGCCAAAAGCGTATGTTTCAATCATGGAGGGCTGCAGCAAGTATTGCTCATTTTGCGTCGTGCCGTACACCCGAGGGACGGAATTCAGCCGCCCGTTCGATGACGTGATCACTGAAGTTGTGGAACTGGCAGAGCAGGGAGTTCGGGAAGTTACCCTGCTTGGCCAAAACGTCAATGGATACCGAGGATCACTGCATGACGGTGGCGTCATGGAATTTTCAAGACTGCTTTACTACGTCGCATCGGTAGACGGCATTGATCGAGTGCGTTATACCACTTCGCATCCGATTGAGGTCACGGATGACCTGGTTGCCGCACATTCAGCAATCCCTGAATTGGTGGCTCATCTTCACTTGCCGGTGCAGAGCGGTTCAGATCGAATTCTGAAGGACATGAAGAGAGGGTATACATCGGCAGAGTATATAGAGTGGATTGACAAGTTCAAAGGAGTCTATGCCAATCTGTCCATATCGTCGGATTTCATTATCGGATTTCCGGGCGAGACCGATGAGGACTTTGAGCAGACCATGGACTTGATTGACTATGTGCGATATGACCAGAGCTTCAGTTTCATCTACAGCCCAAGACCGGGAACTCCTGCTGCTGAACTCGAAGATACCGTCCCGATGCAGGAGAAGAAGGTTCGATTGATGACGCTTCAAAACCGCATCAATGAGTTTGCAGCCGAATACAGTAAAGGCATGGTTGGAACAAGCCAGCGCCTGCTGGTTGAGGGTCATGCACGGAAGTCACCACGACAGCTGACGGGCCGAACCGAAAATAACAGGGTTGTCAATTTTGATGGTTCATCATCGCTGATCGGTCGGTTTGCAGACGTCATGATTACCGAAGCCTTGCCCAATTCCCTACGTGGACGACTTGATCCGAGCAGTATCAAGTATGCGAGCTGATTATCCTTTTGCCCTTGACACAACTCATCAATTTCGAACTACTTCCGGCAGAGAATGATCGACTGTCGTCGCTTTGTGGGCAGATGAACTGTCATATAAAGCATATTGAGGAAAACCTGCAAGTTCGAATCGTTAATCGCAGTAATCGTTTTAGCATTAGCGGTTCGGCAAGTGACTCTGAGCATGCCGCAACAGTAGTAAAGAGGTTGTTTGAGATGACGAAGTATCGTTCAGAACCCATTTCACCGGGTGATGTCGCTTTGGCCTTGTCCGCTTTGGGTGATGAGGGTATGTCCGAAGATGGCTCATGTTCCCTTGATGCCAAGGACAATGCGGTCAGCGAAGATGAGGAAGTGATTCTAAATTTACGGAAAAATGTGATTCGGGGCCATAATCACCGCCAAAGGCTCTATTTGAGGAATATCCGGGACCACGATATCAACTTCGGAATTGGTCCTGCAGGAACGGGTAAAACCTATCTGGCAGTAGCTAGTGCCGTCGATGCCTTGTCGCGCAATGAGATTGAGCGAATCCTGCTGGTTCGACCTGCAGTTGAGGCCGGCGAGAAACTGGGCTTTCTGCCTGGAGATGTGGGTCAGAAAATCGACCCCTACCTTCGCCCCTTGTTTGATGCCTTGTATCAAATGCTGGGTTATGAGCGGGTTGGAAAACTGATTGCGCGAAGCACCATTGAGCTTGCCCCATTAGCCTACATGCGCGGGAGGACACTCAATGATTCCTTTGTAATTCTGGATGAGGCGCAGAACACCACAGTAGAGCAGATGAAGATGTTCTTGACCCGAATTGGGTTTAATTCCAAGGCTGTAGTCACGGGAGATGTAACCCAGATTGATTTGGCTCGAGATCAGTTATCCGGGCTTAAACATGCTCATAGCGTGCTTAAGGACGTCAAGGGGATACGCTTCATCCACTTCAGACCACAGGACGTTGTCCGGCATCCCCTGGTCCAGCGCATCGTTGAAGCTTACGAGCAGCATATCGGTGAAAGTTAATTATCAGTTGGCTGTAGAGCATGAGGGAGATTTACCCGACAAACCCCAAATTCAGGCCACCGTTAATGCGGTACTGGCCAAGGTGGGCATGCCGCAGGCAGAACTGGCTGTGAGGGTCGTTGGCGAAACTGAAATTCTGGATCTCAACCAGCGCTACCGGAATAAAGAGTCAACCACCAATGTATTGTCCTTTCCTTTTGACCGATTGCAAGGCATAGAGGAGAATTATGTCGGGGATGTGGTGATTTGCTATCCGGTAGCCAAGGCTGAGGCCGCTGGGCAGAGGGTCGAATTTGCATCGCATTTTTCTCATCTTCTGGTGCATGGCGTGCTGCACCTGTTTGGCTATGATCACCAGCATGATGAAGAAGCCGAGCTGATGGAAAATCTGGAGCGTGAAATATTGAGCAGTCTTGACTGTTGACCTAGTTTTTGGCGATAGGCAGTGTTATCCAATCGCTGACAAATGTAGATCCTGACTTTGTTGCTTGCTTCAATCAGCACAGTGATTCAATCGAAAACATTACCCCTGTAATTATGCGGCACCTTAATTTGCAACCATACCATTATTCTAATATAGTCGGACTATGAGTGCAGTAACCCAGATAGAACGCCGCCCGCTACCGATTGGCTATCAATCGTTCGCCAACCTTCGGAACGGGGGTTGCTACTATGTCGACAAGACACCCATGATTCGGGAAATGATCAGGCTGGGGCGTTTCTATCTTCTCTCCCGCCCCCGTCGTTTCGGCAAGAGCCTTCTGGTTAGCACCCTCAAGGAACTGTTCGAGGGTAACGAACCCCTGTTCCGGGGGCTGGGCATCCACCCGCACTGGGACTGGTCAGTCAAGTATCCCGTAGTTCGCCTGACCCTGGATGGAAAGGTCAGTACACATGAGGAACTGGAAAAAAACATACTAAACCAGTTGCATGAAATTGAGTCGGTATATGACCTGAAGTCATTGCCGATGGTAACGGCAGCTGCTGATCGACTTCGAAATTTGCTTGCTCGCCTCCATCAGGCGACCGGCCACCAGGTAGTGGTGCTGGTTGATGAATATGACCGGCCTGTCCTGAATGTGCTTGAGAACCATGAACAGGCCAGGGAAAACAGGGATCACCTTAGAGATATATACAGCATCATCAAGAGTTCCGAAGACCATGTTCGGTTTGTCTTCGTGACTGGCATCACGATGTTTTCGAAGAACAGCTTTTCATCGGGCCTGAACAATCTTGACGATATCAGCCTGTACCCTCCCCTGGCAGCCATTTGCGGGTACACAGATCATGACCTTGACACCGTTTTCGCTCCGGAGCTCGATGGGCTTGACCGTGACGAGATTCGAACCTGGTACAACGGGTATAACTGGCTCGGCGAAGAGAAGCTCTACAATCCACACGACATTCTTCACCTGTTCAGGAAACGCGAATTCCAGGCGCACTGGTTCAAGTCCGGAGAGCCGGGGTATCTGTATCGACTGCTGACAGAGAGGAAGGTCAGCACCATGGACCTGGAAAAATGCGTGGTAGACGCAGACACTGTCTCGAAATTCGAGCTGGATACGTTCAGCAGTGAGGCACTGCTGTTCCAGTCAGGGTATTTGACCATTACGGAAAAGGAGCAGGGGGGCAGTCACATCCTCTACCATCTCGACTATCCGAACTTCGAGGTTCGGAGCAGTTTCAACAAGGGACTGGCCAAGCACATGACGGGTCGTGGCCGGGAAGTTGAGACTGCCGGGGAGGACTTCCTCGAAGCCCTCGGCAAGGCCGACTTTCCGGCGTTCGGGGAGAAAATCCGGAGACTGCTTTCGGAAATTCCACATCCGTGGCATGACAGCGGAAATTTGGGTTATTACGAGTCCTGGTACGCGAGCCTGCTGTATATGTGCTTTCAGACCACCCGGGCGGGTCTCCGGGCGGAGGAAGCCACGAGCCATGGCCGTTCGGACACGGTGGTGCTGCACGAGGGGAAGGTTTTCGTGCTGGAATTCAAGATGGCGGAGGACGGGTCTGGAGTTGAAGAGAGTCTCGACAGCGCCATTGTCCAGATACGGGAGAAAGGCTATGCCGAAAAGTACCGAGGCCGCGGGGGGCCGGTTCACCTGATCGGGATGGTGTTTGGCGGAGAGGAACGCAGCCTGCTTGGAATTCGCGCTGAGGCACTCTGACCTTTTGTCGAGATGCTGAACAGGCTCTCCGGCAACGGACTGCAAATGTCATGAATGAACAGTCTCTTGCAGGGCGTCATCTGGTGTCGACCGGTATTCAGCCCGGCCTTGAAAGCCTAATTTTCTGATAGTGCCAGACACCGATAAGGTTCGTAATTACCCACCCTCACTATGTTAGTATAATCGGACTATGAATGCAGGAACTCGGACAGAACGCCGTCCGTTGCCGATCGGCTACCAGTCGTTTTCGGATCTTCGAAAGGAGGGCTGCTACTATGTCGACAAGACCCCCCTGATACGGGAGATGATCCGGCAGGGAAGGTACTACTTCCTTTCCCGTCCCCGCCGTTTCGGCAAGAGCCTGCTGGTGGATACCCTGCAGGAACTGTTCGAGGGGAACGAACCGCTGTTCCGGGGTCTGGACATCCATCCGCACTGGGACTGGTCGGTCCGGCATCCCGTGGTCCGCCTGACCCTGGACGGAAAGGTCGACACGCCGGTGAATCTGGAAAATGACGTACTCAACCAGCTATACAAAGTCGAGCTGGAATTTGACCTGAAGACCTTTCCCTCGGTGCGTACCGCTCCCGAGCGGCTGGAGAATGTCCTTTACTTTCTGCACCGGGCGACCGGCCGGCAGGCGGTGGTGCTGGTTGATGAATACGACAAGCCCGTGCTGGACGTGCTGGAGGATCAGGAGAAGGCCCGGGCAAACCGGGATTGCCTGAAGGAGATATACGGCATCCTGAAGAGTTCCCAGAAGCACATCTGCCTTGTGTTCGTCACCGGCATCACGATGTTTTCCAAGACCAGTTTTTCTTCCGGTCTGAACAATCTCGATGACATCAGCCTGTACCCTCCCCTGGCTTCGATTTGCGGATATAAGGACCGCGATCTCGATACGGTGTTTGCCCCGGAGCTGGAAGGACTGGACCGGGAGGAAATCCGGAGGCGGTACAACGGCTACAGCTGGCTGGGTGCCGAGAAGCTCTACAACCCGCACGACATTCTCCACCTGTTCAATGAGCGTGAATACAGGGAACACTGGTTCCAGTCCGGGGAGCCGGGCTACCTGTACCGGCTGCTGGAAAGGAACCGGGTCACTCCCATGCAGGTGGAGAACCGGGTGGTCGACGCGGCTCTTGTTTTGAAGTTCGAGCTGGACAAGTTCAGTCACGAGGCACTGCTGTTCCAGTCCGGGTACCTGACCATTGCAAAAAAGGAGCGGCAGGGCACGCGCACCGTGTACCGTCTGGACTACCCGAACTTACGAGGTGCAGAGCAGTTTCAGCATCGGGCTGGCCGATCACCTGACCGGCTGTGGGCGGGAGATTGCACAGGCGGGAAACGAGCTGGTCAAGGCTCTGGAGGACAGGGACTTTCCGGCGTTCATGGCGAAGGTCCAGGCAATGCTGAGGGGGATTCCCCATGCATGGCATGACAGCGGGAATCTGGGCAGCTACGAGTCCTGGTATGCGAGCCTGCTGTACATGAGCTTCCGGACCACGCCGGTGGAGCTGAAGGCGGAGGAAATGACCGGCCATGGCCGCTCGGACATGGTGGTCCTGCATGAGGGACAGGTGTTCGTGCTGGAATTGAAGACGGTCAAGGGCAGCAAAAACATGGGGAAAAAGTGAAGGAGAGCCTTGACGGGGCCATGGCGCAGATTCGTGAGAAGGGCTATGCCGAGAAGTACCGGGACCGCGGAGAACCCATTCACCTGATCGGCATGGCGTTTGGACGGAAAAAACGCAACCTGTGCTGGACATTCGTGTCGAGAAGCTTTGAGTTCTGGCCTGAATTCGGACATGTGCGTTTTCAGTCAAGCTCTTCTTTTTTGAATGTACATGCTCAGTTGAAACCCTTCCATTGCCAACTCAAGTATGAACATCCGTATAAGCTGTGCGCAAAATCAATCTGTCAGAATCGCATAACTCAAAAAAGGGAGAGGGGCGAGCAGCTATGAAGTCCTTGAAAATCTGAGGGTGGCTTCTGATCATTCACCCTGGTTCCAGTCCCCGTTTCGAATTTTCCCGTCAATCTATCAATGGGAATAACGAAACCCGTATAACCATATGATGGATTAAATCAGAATGAGAACTGCATTGGCAGTGCTGGCAGGCGGCATTCATGTTCTTGCATTTGCTCCGTTTTACTGGTGGCCGTTATCCATCGTCAGTCTTTCGCTGCTGTTCTATCTCTGGCTTGACGCATCACCTCGTGGTGCCCTGTTTTATGGCTATGTTTATGGGCTGGCCATGTTTGGGTTTGGGGTGTCATGGATGTACATCAGCCTGCATACATATGGAAACATGCCGGCATGGGCGGCTGTCTTGAGTGTTGGTCTGGGGATTGCCTATATTTCGATTTTTCCAGCCTTGTGCGGTCTCTTGCAGGGTTTACTAAAGGGTTCCGATCCCTGGTTGCGTCTCTGTTTGGTGATGCCTTCAATCTGGATTTTTCTCGAATGGATCCGCGGCTGGTTTCTGACGGGATTTCCCTGGCTCTCCATGGGCTATGCCTATCTGGAGACGCCCTTGTCGAACCTGGCACCGCTGGGTGGCGTGTATCTTGTCGGGCTGGTTTCGGCAATGAGCGCCGGGGTCCTGGCTGCGTTGGTGCGACTGCGCTCGATCAACAGTGTTTTTTCCGCGATTGGCATCGCAGTTCTATGGGGTGCAGGGTGGGTGCTTAACACCACGGCCTGGACATTGCAAGAGGGCGATCCCATTCAAGTTGGCATTGTTCAGAACAATGTGTCCATCCAGTCGAAATGGGATGAGGCCGAATCCCAGCGGATCATTGAAGACTACATCAATGCAAGCGCAGATTTGCTTGAGCAGGACCTGATCGTGTGGCCGGAGGCCGCGATTCCTGATTATCTGGACAATCTGAATGCGAATTTCTGGAGGTTTGTCGAGCATCATCCTGCTGATTTTGTTTTTGGCGTGTTGTTCAGAGAACAATCCGGCGATGCCAATCTGTACTACAACAGCGTGGCGTCAGTGACGGACAGGATTCATCTCTATCACAAGCATCACCTGGTTCCCTTTGGAGAATACTTTCCGGCTCAGTGGCTCTTTGGACCACTGCTCAATATGCTGGACATGCCGATGGCTTCATTTACTGCCGGACGGGCAAATCAGTATCCCCTCATTGCAGCAGGTAATTCTTTTGCTGTGTCAATTTGCTATGAGGATGCCTTCCCGAATGATGGACGTTTTCAGATCAAGCGTTCCGGATTGATGCTCAATGTGAGTGAAGACATCTGGTTCGGCAATTCGCTGGCGCCGCACCAGAGACTGCAGATGGCTCGCTTTCGTGCGCGGGAGAGTGAGCGGGTGATGATTCGGGCATCCAATACCGGACTGTCATCCATCATCAACTGGAAGGGCGGAGTGGATAGTCATGCTCCGCAGTTTGAGCGGGCCGTGCTCAAGGGCGAGGTTCAGCCGCGCTCTGGGATTACTCCCTATGTTGCATATGGTGATGTGTCAGTACTGGTTCTCGTCGGTACAATGTTGGTAATCTTCATTTTGCGGGAATTTGTGATTCTGAAGCAGAAGTTAAGACAGAAAGAGAGGGATGCATGATGGGCTTTTTTCAAGCAACGAAAAAATTGAGAACGAGTGGAAAGTTTTGTGGTAAGATGTTTGCATATATCTAAATATTGGTTGGCTTGCATTGCCAAGTTTAATGAATATCAAAGCAAATAGTAGGATTTTAGTGTCTGATTTTAGATCGGTAGAATCAGTCGAAAAATTGTCTAAAAATTACTGCATTTCTTTAATAATCATGCGGTTGCCCCCCCCCCCCCCACCTATACCAAAATTAGACCTTTTTGAGTTTCTAATCTTCGGTGCCTCAGCGGTGCCAGTTCTGCATAGTTCGATTTATTCCTGCTCTACTGGCGGGCGCATACTTCTTGAAAAAGTCATTACTGGGTTGTTGTACTTGCATCGCAAGTTCAGCATCAGCGACAGGCCACCGCCCATGATATTACGGTGTGCTTCAATAAAAATGACAAGTCCTCTTCTTGTCTTAGTCACTTCATAGCGATGCGCTCTGGAGTTGAAAGATGATGCCTAGTAAAGAAGAGATGACACCTGCTGAACAAGTGCTTGAAAAAGTGCTTGAAAAAATTGTTAAGTTTAAAGTTGGGATCATTCTTATTCTCTATCTTTACGTTTCTTCATTGGGTCTTATTTATGATTATGCTTACTACCAGCTAGGTTACGGCATCCATGTCGTTCACTATGTTAATTGGGAAGATTTGGTATTCTCTATCCTTAAAAATTCGAGTTTATCCTTCATAATCTTTCTTTTACTTAGTTCATTTCTTCTTATCATATATATTTTTTATAAAATTTTAAATTTTCTACTTGCTAAAAAGACAGAGTATTTTCCTGTATTTCAGGAGTTTCTTGAGTCTGTTAAGGAAAAGTATTCCTTTAGTTTTCGTGAGTTTCTTGAGTCTGTTAAGGAAAAGTATTCCTTTAGTTTTCGTGAGTTTCTTGAGTCTGTTAGGAAAAAGAATCCTTTTGAGTTTATCAATCTTGAGTCTATTGATAATCAGAAGCTTATTGAGTCTATTCAGAATAAGTATGCGGGTTTACCCGAACAATTACAATTTCATAAAACAGCATATGAACAAAATATTCAAAGCAGGCTTCGTAATGAACAAAACTCAAGCGAACCGAGAAAGTCTTATATTTATGCATATAAAAATGTAATTAAAGTACTACATTTTTTCCTCATAGTAGCTGAGTTCATCCTTGCCGCCTCAGAGTCGCCCCTGTTGGTTTTTGCGCAGATTTTCGGTTTTCTCCTGCAGGCTTATGCGCTGATTTTCAGTTTGTTCCTGTCAGCTTATGTGTGGGTTTCTACATTGACTCTGTTGATATCTGTGTCGATTTTCGCATTGATCCGATCGGTTTCTACGCCGATTTTTAGAGTAGCGTTGTCAGTTTTCGGGAAAGTATGCATCGTTGCAGTAGCTTTCTTTGTAATTCTGATTGGGGTGGAAGTAACATTTTTGACTGCACAAGCCGAATTTCAAAAACCTCCTGTCAATGCAGGCATGGTATGTGTTAAGAGGCCAGAAGCCTGCATTGATCAGCCGTTGTTCAATATCGGTTCTTTAGGAAATTTTCTAGTATTTTGTAAAGGCCGAGTTCAATCCAAAGGCGCGACTGGGTCTATTGGCAAGACTCAGGCTTCCTCGAAACCCTGCAAATCCAATGAAAATGAGATAAACCCTAAATGGCCGACACTGATTGACCATGTGGTACACGAATTGCGTCAATTCACCTTTGTGTGGATACCCAGCTTGATCAAATTCAATGAAATAAAAAAGTTGATTCTATCAACCACTAATCAGGAACCCTGGGGATTAAAGGATAATGTTCTCATTATTCCATATGACAATGTTTCATGTATTCATAGTGGCGACCTGACTAAAAAAACCTGCAAAGATTCACCCATCACTCATGGGATGCTTTTTGAGCAAGGAGAAATGTTGGAGAGGTCCATTCGTGATGGCCATCATCGAATTCTCGATTCCATTGACATTCATGATTTGCATGTTGGTGACTTGCACCTGTCGCACGAAAAAAACCGGAAAACCAGTCATTCCGACACCATTGAGGTGATAAACGGGCATGATTCCTCAATCCGGAACGTTTTAGAGGGAACACGCAAAGAGGTTTTGTTGAACCGGCAAGAGATTAGAAGGGGATTTGCGGATTCTCCACCAATCAAGCATCTCTACCACTTTGGCTGTTTTCCTCTTGGAGTAGACAAGTTCTCATGCGAATGGGATCAGGAAAACTTGCATAACATGAAGGAAACGATTGGAAAGGTTCACGAGGAAATTAATCGGTGTGGGCATGAACAGGGTCAAGACAAGCGACCACAAGTGCTGATCAAGGGTTTTGCCAGTCCTGAACCTTACAAAGTCATGTCGGATCAAAGGAACTGTGCTTTAGCAAACAGGCGAATGCTGGAAGTTGCACGATTTCTTTGGAAAAAAGACGGCTATCGTGAAGAAGACTTTGACAGACATCTAAAGGGTTTCGATCCCGATTCATGCGGGCCGGAAAACAAGAGCCAGTTGTCGCTTCCCCTCAAGAACTACGATTTGATCATGAAGCCGTGGTCAAAATATGATCAGTTGAAAAGCGAGATGGTTGCTGATTCAAGTGGCATGAAATTGAATTCAGTCAATCGAGGAGTCAGGGTTGAAGTCAATCACCTTGGAAAATGCCACATTGGTTATGCAAGCGGTTGATGAACATTGCGCTACTGGCAATTAGGGGTCTTACCGCCATGAATGTTCTGCGGATGTGTTGCTTGAGCTGGAGACGAGCAAGGTGGGCAGGGTTAATGGTTATTTTGAATCTTCAAGATGCGGTACCCGTGACTTGCTGGGTTAACCGGCATCACCTGAGATTGTTCATTGCGGTGATTTCGATTTCGGCAATGACCGGCCAGGCCCATGCAGAAAGTCCAGAGCGCGAGTTCGCCTCGCATGCGCTGGCCTTGCGGCAGTCCGCGCTGGACGGAGAGCAACAGTTCAGTGACGTCATGAACCGGATGCCGGGGTCGGGAATTCTGGAGTCCGAAACGCTGTCCTGGCTGTGGAGCCTGTCATTCCCGAACATGATCGTGAAGCTGGGGAGGCATCGGTCCGAAGCGCCGGTATCGCTGTACTACGATCCGCTTCTCGACATTGCCGTGCTGGCGTTCTGGGAGCGAGACGGGAACGGCTACGGCGTCAAGGCTGTCCGTGCCCTGCCCGGAGCATGGATGGGGTCGGGGGTTCGGGAGCCGTCGGCGCAGCCGCCATGGATTGGGGAGGAGAATGCCCTGTCTTCGCTGCTCCGGATGGCTGGCGAGCGGCTTGAGGCGTTTGAAGAACTGCATCCTCCGGGTGCGCATGAACGCGGAAGGAGCGGCACGACCTTTGCCGAGGCGGCAGAGGGCATGCGGGCGGTGATGGCGCGGCTGGCATGGAATGCGGGCCAGCGGGTCCAGTGGACGGAGCCCGGTTCGTCTAGGCAGTGGCTGGTTCCGCTGCTTGAGGACGTCGAGCGGGCGCTGCTGGCATCGGATGTCCGGCACATCATGGAAGTCGCGCCTGAAACCGATTCGGCTACTGCTGAAGCGCTGGCACGTCTGCCGGGCGAGTACGTCAAGGAGACTGCACTGGACCTGGTTGTGGGATCGTCTGAAAGCCGGCTGCTGATCGCCTCTTCCCCGGCTGATGGCGATACCTATATAATGGCGACTTGCCAGATAAGTGCATCGCTGTGTCTGCCCAGCCGACTTGCGCTGTTATCACTGACAGATTAACTGACCAAATGGGGGATTGAATGAATCTATGTAATAAATGTCTGGTTATGGGTGGATCTAAAATCATGATAATTTCCCTAGTGATGGTCATCATGCTGACGATATTGGTGCCAGTTACGCATGCTGGTCTGAGCAGCAGTTTTGCGGGTACAGAACAGGCTGGAGGCGCTTTAGGGAATATTCTTCACAAGGGTAAGGAGGCGTTGAGCAAGTCTATGAACTGTGTTGTCAAGGACGATAGGGACTGCATGAAAATAGCGGAGGAATTTCTGTCCAGCGCAAAGGGGGAAATTCTTTTCGGTTCTTCTGTATTAGCTAATGTCAGGGATATCTCTCAGGGAGCTGCCAAGGCAGTAAGCAAGTTAAATAAATTTGCAGCTGACTCAAAACAGGGTTTTGACAATGCCGCACGGGCACTGGCCATCAGCAAGAGCAGACGGGATGATCGGTGGAGCGAGGAACAGTCGATAGACTTTCATGAAAAACCGTTGCAGGGGATAAAAACCGCCCTTGTCAGGAAATTGCCGTCTGTCCGCGCTGGTCATTCCGGCAGTGCAGGCGAGTTGCCGGCCCCGGAACTGTCCCTGTCATCCGGCGAGCCGGAGAAATGGAAGGACTACCGGAAGTACCGCAGTGCAGCGGTTGCGAACTGGGAAAGGAATGCCACTGAGAAACAGAAGTCGTTCCGCAGGACGACGGGAGCGGGGCCGGAGGTCATGAACTTTCACGAATACCTGCAGCGGCAGGAATCCGGGGGTGCATACTCCGATGCCGTAGCCGGCATGAACGCAGGCGGCGGCTATGCATCGGCCCTGGGAGGGCTGGATGAAAAGGAGGAGGAGCAGCGCAGGCAGCGGCAACGGGCAGAGGAAGAGCGCATGCGGCAGGAGGAGGCAAGGCAGCGCGAGCTGGCCAGGGCGGAGCGTGAGGCAGAAGAAGAAAGAACGAGAGAGGAAGAGGAGAGGGAACTGGCGAGAGTCGAGCAGGAGCGGGAGCGTCAGAGGCAGCATGAACGTGAAGAGCGCGAGAGGGAGGAAGAGTATCGTCGCATGGAGCGCCTGGAACAGGCGCAGCAGCGGGCAATCCGGCAGCAGGCCTGGCAGAACATTGCGGAATCGCTGAACAG
>JAPOSW010000073.1 GCA_026709505.1 Gammaproteobacteria bacterium
CTTCCTTTCTGGATCAACTCGAATACCGAAGAACTGCCTCAGTCCATTTGATGGTGGTTCGAAAATCAGGGTTGATTTGACTACTATCATCTCATAACCATCTGTTTATGATAGCAATATATGTTTATTTTTTATTTGATGGTTATTTGATGGAAAATCGGATATGACATTGATACAGTCAATTAATGGTCTTTATAATCATATTGTATCGGTTGTGAGAGGGCAGTCTGGAGACATTGCAGATGGACAAGAACAGTAACCAGTTAGCAATATGTGGCCGATGGACAAAAAATTGGATGCGTAGACTGTTAGTCAAACATTCTGAGGACCGCTTTTGCCGAGACATTGCCAAGGGCTGATAGTATTCAGCATTTTCCATACCTGAAGTTTCAGTGCCGGATTGTCCTGCAACGTACAACTGATAGATTCCTTCGGATACAGCATCAGACACACATTTGCGGACGTGCGCGA
Organism: Gammaproteobacteria bacterium; assembly: GCA_026709505.1. GTDB lineage: Bacteria > Pseudomonadota > Gammaproteobacteria > Arenicellales > Poriferihabitantaceae > Poriferihabitans. Next base: position 472 of record JAPOSW010000073.1, read on the forward strand.
CCTTGGACATGCCAAGCCAACCCTGTTGATGACCAACCAGTACCACGTCTCAGCCGGACAACTGATCGACCCTATGCACGACGGATGGTCATCGAAAATGCCATTGCTGAGGCCATTAACCTGTTCCACATGGAATGCGCTATTCGCCGCCGTTCCGATGAAAGTCGATTGGGAGGCCTGGAAATCGCTCGCCACCTGACTCGCCATCCAGTCTGCCCTCGACAGCAGTGACTATCCCCCTGGGGTGAAGGTTTCAGACCGGCAGATGCAGAACATCTCCATGCGTCGTGACTCCTTTCACGGCGAATGGAACTACACCCTTTCACCCGGGGCATAATGCATAATCTGTTTTGGCGAGAGCCCTTACCTCTTTACTCACCCAGATAACAAGTAATATTTGTGCATGCTGATATCTGAGGCATTGGACGATGGCATTATCGTGCCGTATAACCCAGATGCACCTCCAAAGATGAGGCGATATTCCCCTTGGTGGGCGAAAGGATAAGCTTCGAATTTTACTTGATCGGAAAATCGAAAATTCAATGGACTGGTTCAGATAATTTTTTAAAAATGCATATATACAATGGGATATAGAATCCTATTTTACTTGATGGGTACTTGATCAGTAAACGAATATTCCCCCGATCAGTGGACATGGATTTGAGCACTTGATCACATTTGATCTTGTTCGGCTTGCCTCTGAAATTGACCACAAACACTATGAGGGGAGTCAACGTTTGGGTAATGAAGAAATATATGAGAGCGGATTTCGAGAGTCTTTTATTGTCACGGAAAATGTCACGCCAACCCGCACGATCTATCGAATTTATGACTCGTGTGGGTCGTATTGCTGGCCTGGTCCCAGGTATCTTCCTCCGGCAGGGTCTTTAATTTCGAGTCAAATTTTCTCATGGCGATAAATGTGCTTCCAGATTGAGCTTTTTGAATGCAACATTCAGTGGACGACAGGCTTGTGCAGTAGTTCCCGGCAAATACTCCCTTTCTCTTGACTCCAGCCTACCAACAATCCACATATGATCATCATGCCTGGCTGGTGCTAAACAGGAATTACACCTGACTCCACCGACACGCCCAGACTTCGTATATGAGTCAGAGAAACGGTTAATCCGAATCATCCAACTGCTTGCCTGAACTTCTTGGACATCATGCTGGGAGGCATAAGCGACAGTGTATCCAGAGAAATTGGCGTGATTATGGAGATTAATCACGCCAAAATTGTTACATAAATAGCGTGAATAGACGTTAAAATTATGCCATGAGATGGGTATGGCAACATCCTGAATGGGCGAATTTCCGCTATGATTGTCGCAGGCTCGATGATCGCGAGCTTGAGTTTCGGTTAAGCTCGGAGCGTTTGGCTGGCCGGCTTGAAGCATTGTCGATAGCATCTCAAAAGGATGTCCTGGTCAATTTGATGCTTTCGGAAGCCATCAAAACCAGTGCTATCGAGGGCGAGAATTTGGACAGGGATTCGGTCCGGTCGTCGCTACTCTCCTTGATTGTAACGGATACACTGCCGGACAAGGCAGACCGAAAGTCAGCTGGCGCCGCTTCGCTACTGGTGGATGTTCGAAAAAACTGGCAAGATTCTTTGACGCATGATTTGCTGGGCAAGTGGCAGTCCATGATCGTCACTGAGGAGCGCTTCTCCTCCATTCTGCGCGGAGCATACCGAAACAATCCGTCTCCAATGCAAATAGTAAGCGGACCTTACGGACGGGAAAAAGTTCACTATGAAGCTCCATCGGCTGCCCAAGTGCCTACAGAGATGGCAAAATTCCTCGACTGGTACAACCGGACTAGTCCCCTAATCGGTGGCAAGAATCTATCAGGAATTGCCCGAGCGGGGATTGCACATCTCTGGTTCGAAGTAATTCATCCCTTCGATGATGGAAATGGGAGGGTCGGCAGGGCTATTTCAGATCATGCGCTTTCCCAAAGCCTAAGCTATCCAACCACAGCCTGTCTTGCGACGGCGACCGAGGTAAATAAAAAATCCTACTATCTGGAACTGGAGAGGACGAGTCGCGGGGGCCTTGTCATCGACCACTGGCTTGATTATTTTGCTGATCTGGTCATACAGGCACAGGAAATTGCAAAGGATGAAGTGGATTTCGTATTGGCCAAGACACGCTTCTATGATGCCTATGCTGACCGGTTGAATGATCGGCAAGCCAACATGGTGTCTCGGGTGTTTGCGGAAGGCCGAAAAGGTTTTGAAGGGGGAATCACGACCAGGAAATACGAAACCATTACCAAATGCCCTAATCGAACCGCTAGTCGAGACCTTTCTGACTTGGTAGCTAAGGGGATTCTTGTTCCGTTGTCAGGTGGGGGCAGATCCATATGCTATGAACTGGCGAGCGTCAAATCGACTGTGCAAGACTTACTGAAAACCTGATTTTTTGAAATACTTGAATTGGGGCAGAATCTTGTGTGCATTGCAGAAAGGTTTGAGCAAGTCCCAGGAATAGATTTACCAGCAAGCCAGTCAATTAAGCGGCAGGCTTCTGGTCGATTCTCCGAAACAGGATCAAATCTTCAAACTAAACAGGGATCCCTAACTTCAGATGCTGGTCTGATGCCTGACACCCCGCATTGCCGTTGCATGGTCATCTTTCTTGAAGGGGCTGTGCAGGGTATAGGTCAATACGAATTCAATGTTTCGCTGCTGTCTGGCTTTTGACTTGCTCAGACAGCCAGAACTTGATTAGGGACCGGTAAGCCTGTCGCTCTTGTTGGCGATAATCTTGATTCGTTCCAGCAGGGAAACGGGCAGCCGCAGGGAGATAGAGGTGGAAGCGGGCTTGAGGTTCGGCATACGCACCTGTTCGGCCTCAAACAGGTCAACGCCATGCTTTCTGGCACTCTTGTAAAGATTGCCATCATCCCACTGGAAACCCGTAACTTGCGCAGAATCAATCATCATTGTATATGATGATCATATACCAATATTTGCGGATCTTGTCAGATTAACTGATGTGTGGCGAGTATGCCAAGGTATCCAGCAAAGGTGAAATTTACATTGATAGGCATTAACCCGAAATCCTGGCTTTTAGATTGCAACAGGTAACTGGAGTGGAGGAGGTTCGGCATATATCCGCGCATGGCGGGCAGGACATAATAACTGTTTTTTTACTTGATCAATGAATCGAAAATGAGGTAATTTTTCTTGGAATAATTCGTCAATATATTTATATTCAATGAGATACAAGCCTCAACTTTACTTGATGGGTACTTGATTGGAAAATAAAAACTCACTGATAATTGGTGAACAGATAGTTGGATATCTGCCCCATATAGTATCTTGCGAGGTATTCCAGTGATCAGATTTCAGATACAAAAGAAAACGGCGATTACTCGCTTCAAATAGTTTTGCTTAGGACTTATATAGATTACTTGACAAAAGTCAATCTTCCCCAGAATAGGGGTCGATATTGACAGTCAACCCCGAACTGGCCCCACTTTCACGTCTTTCAAGCTGGTTTGAGGTTGTTTGTCGACACAGTTTTATCTTTGTCAAGTTATGTATATAAGCCCCTTTTGCTTTGTGGAAACCGGTAGGGCTACGATCAGAAATTCTATTTTACTTGGGTTGGCAAAGTGAAAATGTAAATACTCGCACCGTATTTGAATGACAGGGTTTAATTGACATTTTTATCTGGATCGATACCAGAAGATCAGCTTAAAACATCAGAACTTCTCAACACGAATATCCAGCAGGTCTCGCTCTTTCTTGCCAAACACCATTCCGATCAGGCAAATGGGTTCCCCGCGGCTTCGATACTTCCTTGCATAGCCCTTTTCCCGGATCTGAGCAATCGCACTATCAAGACCTTTCTCTAATCCTGCTTTGTTTTCAACCATCTTGAGTTCGAGGACGAATACCTGTCCCTCATGCAGGAGTACCATGTCTGAGCGTCCATGCTTGGTTATTTCCTCTGCCTTGAGGTCGACCTGCGTGGTCCGAAAACACATATGCAACAAACTCGCATACCAGGATTCATAATCACCAGGATTTGCAGTGTCATGCCACGTATGAGGAAATTCCGAGAGCAGGTCCTGAATCTTTTCCATGAAGGCAGAAAAGTTGTTCTCGCCCAGAGCCTGAATCAGATCCTCTCCGGTAACTGCTACTTCCTTACCGCGTTTGGTCAAGTGCTCGGCTAGCCCGGCATTGAAACTCCTCTGCACCTCGTAATTGGGATACTCTAGATGGTACAGAATGTTGTCCTTTCTTACTTCCTTTTTTTTGATGGTTAGATATCCAGACTGGAAGAGCAGTGCTTCATGAGTGAATTCACCGAGTTCGAAATTCGTAACAAAGTCCGCATCAACTACGCGGTTTTCCAGCTGCATGGGGCTGACCTGATTATCCTCCAATAACCGATACAGGTAGCCCGGAACCCCGGATTTGAACCAGTAGGCTCGAAATTCATGCACATCAAAGAGATGGAGAATGTCGTGCGGATTATAGAGCTTCTCGGTACCCAGCCAGTTGTAACCGTTATACCATGTACGAATCTTGTCCCGATCCAGTCCTTCCAGTTCCGGTGCAAAGACCGTATCCAGATCCTGATCCGTATATCCGCAAATGGTTGCATACCTCGGATATAAACTGATGTCTGTGAGATTGTTCAGGCCGGAAGAAAAACTGGTCTTGGAAAACATCGTGATGCCGGTGACGAACACAAAGCGGATGTGCTTTTCGGCATCCTTCAATATACTATAGAGATTGCGTAACTTATTCCTATTCGCTCTCGCTTTCTCGCGGTCTTCTAACACATTCAGGACAGGACGGTCATATTCATCAACCAATACCACTGCCCGTTGACCAGTCGCTTGGTGCAGAAAATACAGAACATTTTCCAGTCGGCCAGCAGCAGAATGTACCGAGGGAAAGGTTTTCAGGTCGTATGCCTGCTCAATTTTGTACAACTGGTTGAGCACATGATTTTGGATTTCTTCAGGCGTATCAATGTCTCCACCAAAACTCAAGCGAACGACAGGATGTTTGACTGACCAGTCCCAGTAAGGGTGGATATCCAGACCTTGAAATAAGGGTTCATTCCCTTCAAACAGTTCCTGTAAGGTATCGACTAGCAGGCTCTTTCCGAAGCGACGTGGTCGAGAAAGAAAGTAATGTCTACCAGTTCGAATGAGTTCTCGAATCAGTGGGGTCTTGTCAACATAGTAGCAACCCTCTTCACGGAGAATTGAAAATGTTTGAATCCCTATAGGAAGGGTACGACGTTCCATGCGAAATTTGACATTCAGGATGCCATTATCTTAACATGGTGGGCCGAGCAGTGATGTTGAATCATGCTTGTTGATTTGCGGTTACGTCTCAAGATGATGTGTTATGCGTCAGGGCAGTCAAGGCAGAAATCCTGCTTGTTTACTTGATCAGAAAATCGAAAAAAGGTGATTTTTCCCAGGATAGTTCATCAATATGACAATATATCAATAAGATAAAAAACTCTATTTTACTTGATGGGTGCTTGATTGATAAACCTATATTGACTGAAATCATTGAACACGGATTGGAACGCTTGATTCCATTTAATTCTTTGCGGAGTATTCCTGAAATTCCACCATAAACGCTGCAAGAGAGGCTAGGGTCAGGCCATGGAGAAATATTATGGGAGCGTATCCCGGTGATATATTCAGGATGGAAAATGCCTCAGCAAGCCGTACAATCCATTGAATCCATGATTTAAGCGAATCGCTTCGCCGACTTGATCTCAAGTGGCGGCGAGCTGGGAATCCTCGATATCAACGTCTTCGCGGAACCATCGCAGTTTTTGGTGAAGTTCAACGACTGTGCCGATTATCAGCAAGGTCGGCGGCTTGACCGATGCCTGCTCGACTAGAGCAGGCAAGTTGGAAATTGTCGAGCAGTGAATTCTCTGATCCGGCGTGGTGCCTCGCTCAATGAGCGATGCCGGCATGTCGGGGGACATGCCGTGCCTGATGAGCTGTTCGGAGATGATTGGCAAGCCGCTTAACCCCATGTAGATTACAACCGTCTGATCTTCTTCTGACAGTTGGCCCCATGGCAGGTTGACAGTACCGTCCCGGAGATGTCCGGTGGCAAAACGTACCGATTGAGCATGATCCCGATGGGTGAGCGGAATGCCGCTATAGCTGGCACAACCGGAAGCAGCGGTAATACCCGGGACTATCTGAAAAGGAATGCATTGCTCGGCCAGCTTCTCGATTTCTTCACCGCCTCGGCCAAAGATGAACGGATCTCCGCCCTTGAGCCGTGCAACCCGCAATCCTTTCTGCGCATATTCGACAAGCATCTCATTGATGCCGGTTTGGGGTACGGCATGATGAGAACGGCGCTTGCCGACATGAATCATGGTTGCCTCCGGGCTTACCATGTCAAGAATGGGTTTTGAAACCAATCGGTCATAAAGCACAACCTGGGACTGCTGCAGCAGCCGGTAGGCGCGAAACGTCAGCAGGTCGGGGTCGCCCGGGCCTGCACCAATCAAGTAAACCTCGCCAACACCAACATCATGTTCGGGCTTGCCGAGGTAGCTTTCAAGCAATGCTTCTGCATCTTCATAGTTTCCCGAGAAAACATGCTCGGCCACAGCACCTCGCAACACTTTTCCCCAGAATCGTTTCCGGTCATCGGGCTTCATCAGGGATTCGCGAACCTTGTGCCGGTATTTTCCGACCATTCCAGCAAGCCTGCCATAACTGACCGGGATCAGCGCATCGATGCGTTCGGCGAGAAGACGCGCAAGCAGGGGAGATGCACTGCCGCTTGATACCGCAATCGTCATCGGCGATCTGTAGATCGCACTGGGGAATGTAAAGTCTGACGAAGACGCATCAGTTATCACATTAACCGGAATATTCATCGCTAGGCATGCCTCGCGAATTTCCTGATTCAGAGAATGATCATCCGTAGCGGCAATCACGAATGCATAGTCTTCAGTTATATCTTTTGCTATCCAAGCGCGCTCAATATAGTTTCCCCCTCTCTGGATTGCAATGTTCTTGATTTCCTCGGTTGCGCTTTTGGCCACAACATCGATCAAGGCCCCTGCCTGATTGATGACCCGGGCACGGCGTGTGGCAATGTTTCCGCCTCCAACGATCAGAAATCGTCGATCTGACACGTTGACCATCAATGGAAGGTGCTTCATCGGTCCTGCAAAAACGGGAAATTCAGTGATTAACGGATTATATGCCTAGCCTGCCAAATTTCCGGTGAATTTGTAGAACTGGCATTCATCATCAACACTCATTCAGCTTGATGGGTACACGGCATTCCTGAAAATCCGGCCAGACCTTGATTTTGGAGTATGATATTCAGCCACTGTCAATCAGAAACATGCTAAAAATCAGCAAGTGCACAGAGAGACCGGAGTTTGATGAATGAACACGCAAAATAATAACGTCCAGTACGAATGTGGTAGCACACAACACCAGGGCTATCTGGCATTGGCCAAGACAGATCAGCAACCGACGCCAGGCATCATTGTCATACATGAATGGTGGGGTATCAATGACTATATCCGGCAGCGTTGCGACATGCTGGCAGAGCTGGGCTATACAGCGCTTGGAGTCGATTTGTATGGAAATGGATATCAAGCGGAAAGTCCGGAACAAGCCACCGAAGCCATGAATTCTGTATTGAGCGATATCGACCTGGCAGGTGCCCGGTTGCGAGCAGGGCATGATTTCCTGTTGTCGCAGCCAAATGTCGATGCCAGCAAGTCGGCAGCCATTGGCTATTGTTTCGGCGGCGCAATGGCACTGCATATGGCCCGTTTGGGATTGCCTCTTTCTGCCACTGTGAGCTTCCATGGCATTCTTTCCCCTTTCCATGCGCCTGGGCCTGGCAGTGTTCAGGCTCGGATTCTTGTCTGTCATGGCGAGGATGATGCTATGGTATCCATGGATGATGTTGAATCATTCCGCAAGGAGATGGACCGGCTTGGCGCCAACTATGAGGTAATCGTTCATCAGGGTGCAGGGCACGGCTTTACTAGCCCGAAGGCTGATCATAATGCCGAAAAATACGGTATCCCGGTCGGATACAATGAACAGGCCGATCAGGATTCATGGCAAGCCATGAAGGACTTGTTTTCTTCACTTTGGGACAGGTGATACAGGCGCGTGATCAGAACTCGTCAACCAGCCTATTCCAGAACAATATAATCGAGTCGAATGAATTAGCGTTCAAAAAAATTACGAAATTAGAACGATGAACACTTCAAGCAAACAATACGGAACAGGTCGGATATGCTGGCTTATTGCGTTTTTCATGATTTTTCAAAGCGCTGCTGCCGAAGAAACGCTTGTTAATCCCGATAGATTTTTTGAATCGACATTCGGCGACCTTCAAGAAGAACTGGAGATCGTTCAGGACGAAGAAAAGACCGCGCTCCTGATCATGTTCGAAACCAAGGACTGTCCCTGGTGCGAGAGAATGAAGAAACAAGTGCTCAACAGGGCAACCGTCCAGGCTTTCTATCAGGAAAATTTCCGGGTTATTGCCATGGATGCAGAAGGCGATTTGCCAGTCATTGACTTTGATGGAAACGAAGTCGAAGAACATGAGTTTGCGCTGAAGGCCATGCGAGTTCGGGCAACTCCGGTGTTTGCCTTTTTCAATCCCCAGGGTGAACTGATTACCCGATACACCGGAGTACTCAAGAGTGCCGATGACTTCATCCTTCTCGGAAACTATGTGATCGAAGAGAAATACCGGGACATGAAATTCAGCAAGTATCGCCGAGAGCAGGCAAAGTCCTGATCGCCGATTCACGAGAAAATCTATTCGAGAGATTTTAATGATACCAGTAAGACCAGGGCATCAGCTCTTGGTGGCTGGACTAGCAGTATTGCTGGCCTTGTCTATGGATTCTGGACAAGTCGCAGCCGCTGCGCCTCAACCCTTTCCGGATGTATTGACGCTGGAGCAGGCGCTTGACATGCTTGATCAGAACTACCCTGATGTACTGACCGCACAAGCCTCCATCAACAAGGCAAGGGCCGAACTGCTGTCGGTACAGGCAACGCAGGCAACTAGGGTCTATGCAGAGGCCGAACTCCGGCAGTCCGACCGGCATATCCCTTCACGCACTGACTTTATTGATGACAGTCGAATTCGGTTGGTGGTGAACGCGCCCTTGAGCGATTTTGGCATGACGCAAGCCCGGAGTGCTGGCGTTAATCTTAGTCTTGATGCCAAGCAATTAAATTATCAGAGGGTTCGAGATGAGAATCGCTTAAGAGTCGTTAGTGCCTTTCTGGATGTGATCCTGTCCGACTATGCCTACATTGTTGCTGACGAGGATATGACGTTGGCGTTCCTGCGCTATGACCGGGAACTCGAGAAGATGGAGCGATTTGAGGACGCAAATCCGGTCGATGTTGCACAGCAGGAGGTTCTCTATCTTGATAAGTTTGCAATACGCAGCGAGGTTGATAGCCAAAGACGGAGAACTCGTCTTCGGCTTGCCCTGGTTTTGAATCGCCCCGAAGCCTATCCGGATCAAATGGTTGAGCCTGACCTGTCTGCCTATGATCGCCCCATACCGGACTATGATGAAATTCTGGCAAAAGCGTTGTCGAATGCCCCCGAGATGGAAATTGCACGGTTGAATGTTGCTGCGAGTCAAAAACGACTGCAGGCCGCCAAAATGCAGAGGCCAACCCTTGGGTTGAAGTTTGAAGCGGTTGGCTATTCGGAAAGCTATCCCGGAAGCCGGGATGATCTGCGCGCCTCGGCATTTCTCAGTTTTCCAATTTATTCGAGGGCTAGCCGGAACGCCGAAATTGCCGAGGCCATGGCAGAACTCGATCAGCGTCAAGCTGAATTTAATTCAGTCGAATACAAGTTGCGCATTCAAGTCCTGGAACTCGTTCAGAAACTAACAAGCAATGAGGCCGAGATGAATGCAGCGAACAGGGAGCTGGAATACCGGGAGCACGAACTGGACCGAATCCGGCTGGAGTACGAACTCGACTATCGAGCGAGTATCGGCGAGGGTAACCTGAATGTCGCAAAAGCCTTGTACAGGCTTATGAAAGCGAACTATGAAAGAATCCTCGTTTGGGAACAATTGGATTCGCTGACAACCATGTTGCTTGCCGAATCGAACAACCACTAGATTGGATAACGATCATGAGTATTGGCAAAAAGTCGATTCTGTTTTTTCACCTCAGCATACTGGCGTTCTGTACAGCCCCCGCTTTCGGGGAATTGATCGGGCAAGTCTCGAACGAGCGCGTCTACCATCTGGGAGTAGGCGTAAGCGGAGAGGTCAGTTCGGTCCCTGAGGAGAGAGGGCGAGTGCGTCAAGGTGCGTTACTGTTGACCTTGCATGATGCGCACTTGAAGGCTGCCCTCAATGCCGCCGAGAGTGCACTGGCGCTGGCAGATGCCAGACTTGCTCAAGCAAACCGGGCTTTTGAACGGGATGCCGAGCTGTATGATGAAGGTTCCTTGTCCATGAGTGAACTGGAAGAATCAGAGAACAACCAAAAGCAGCACAGACATATCATGGACCTTCATGCTCAGGTGCTTTCCGAGCGCATGAACGAACTGGCATTAAGCCGCATCCTGGCTCCTGAGGATGGATTCGTAATTGATTGGTCCGTTCGTCAAGGAGAGCGTGTCAATCCTGATGTGTCTCCGGCTGCCCAGATACTGTTTGGTGCCGGTGACAAGGTGTTGGAGATGGCGTTAGAAAAAACGGAAAATCAGGTGCCTGAGGCAGGCACAACGGTCAGCGTGATTGACATGACGGGAGTTGCCAGGCCAGCAACAATTCAACGCATTGAGGTAAGCGCACTCAAAGGAGTGGTGAGGCTGTATCTTAAAAATCCCGGAACATTGCCGGAGTTTGGAAGTTATGTGAGGATCATAAGATGATGGGGAACCCGAGGACATCACAGTGATGTCCCCGGATCGATGGAATCAGGGCTTGGCGGTTGATAGACCCAGAATTTCCCAGGTTTGCATTCCGCCTCGATACCACTTGATGCGTTCGGCTGGGTAGCCGTACTTGAGCAGCGTGCTTATGCTTGCCGGTGACTGGCCACACCACATGCCATTGCAAAACAGAACCAGTGTCTTGCAATTTGCGTAATCGAATACTTCAGAGACCGTGTTGTTGGCCAGTGCTTCATCAATCGCAAAAACATCTGCCCCGCCAACGGTGGCAACATTGAATTGATCGGTCATGATGCTGGTGATGCCTTCGGTGGTAGCGCCTTTCGCCGGCACCAGATCAGTCCAGGGAATGTTGACTGCTCCGGGTATGGTACCTTTGGCTACCCAGTCTGGTGTGCGCGAGTCAATGAGCAGAATGCTGGAATCGCCACCGGACATTTTGGATGCATAATCAAGCACCTCGATTTCACCCAGCGTTTCCACGCCTGGCGCCAGCGACATCGGCTGAATGCAAAACGGGGGGCAAGGACGAGAGGTTCGGGAATATGCCGGAAGTACGGTGTTATTGTTGTCCTGGTTCCTCATGACTTCAACGGCTTGACCGTTGTGCATGATGGTTACCGACATCAAGTCGGGGGTAATCCCGACCGGCTTGTTTTCGGCTTGTGCGCTGATGCTCAGGCCGAGAGTCATAGCAGTAATGACAATAATCAAAGATTTTTTCATTGGTTTTCCTCTTGTATCATTTCTGATTTGTAGTTAGTTAACCAGTATAGCAAATTTGTACCTCGATATTGTTCAGAAAAATCAAGAGGGAGAAAGCCCCGCTTGCCGGTCGCAAAATAGCGAAAAGGGGTAGTGGCTCAACTTAAAAATCAGACCGCTTTCAAGACTTGCCGGCTACAGGGCGCAACGCATAAGCCAGCGGATTACTGCCCTTGCGAAACAAGCCGGCATAACCCACAAGCTTACCGCTCATTCGGGCCGGGCTGGACTGGCCAGCGAATTAACCGCCCGCGGTGCTTCCACAACCGAGACCATGCTG
>JAPOSW010000075.1 GCA_026709505.1 Gammaproteobacteria bacterium
CGCCGCGTCCGCAATGGCGGGCGCTGGATACGCACGCCTGCAGGGCCTGCTGCAGGCCTTGCAGGGCCGGATTGCGTCGCCTGCAATGCCGGAAAGTCGAGACTGTCTCCGTTTCGGAGGCTGACCGGATGCCTCGCGACCCTGATTCCCCCCTGTCTGTCCATGAAGGCTATGCCCTCATGGACAGACAGGGGGAAGTGTTGCACTTCGGAGTGGAACTGGGGCGGGTTTGTCGGGAGCTATAGTCCGTTTTTTTACGCAGATAGTGTTCGAATAAAAGAGTCGGCCCCAGGAACGGGCTGGGTGCGGCTCTGGAAAATGCATGGTTCAGTGACCTGGAAGCGTGTTGAGCATGATGGTCGCGTACGCGTTGTGCGCGGCGAGCCTGGCACAGTGGGCGACATGATTTACCCGTCCTTTGAGAAATACGATGAATCCCGTCAGCTTCCTTACTCTGCATTCACGAATCGTCTAACTCGTTTTCTGGAACAGGACGATGCGCTACTCATTATTGCTGGTTTCAGCTTTGGTGACGAGCACATCAATGATCTCATTTTTGGTGCTTTGGAAAATAGACCGCGCACACATGTATATGCCTTACAGTTCAACGAACTTCCAGAAGACAATCACGTAATTCAAAGAGCATATCAATGCTCAAATTTGATTGTCTGTGGGCCAGAAACAGGGGTTATCGGTAGACAGAGGTCTCATTGGGAATCGATCGGGAGTCTTGCCTTTATGGATATTGCCTTTGAGCTGATAACGGAAGGCCCAAAAGGTGGAAGCGGCAATGCAGATGGAGATGATGTCAAGAAAGGCCGGATGAAGATTGGAGACTTCAATTCCTTCTGCGATTTTCTTGAATCCATGACAACAGAGTGACCGTAAGTGCCACTTACCGATCCGACATATATTGGCTAGGTCGCATCCGTAACGGGTTCCGTTGTAAGGGTACGGCTTCGAGACGATATGCCTTTGACGCTCGTCATGATAGGAGGCGAATCCTACCGCGTCGGACAGATTGGCGGATTTATTCGTCTACCACTTGGTTACGCCAATCTCTATGCCGTCTGTACGCAAATTGGTGTAGATGCGGCTCCAACCATAGGTGAAGCGAATATTACGGGAGGTTTGCTTGAATGCAAAGGCCAAATACAACTTTCAGGCTTTCGCTGGATGACCGTTGCTTTGTTCGGTGAGGGACTAGGTGGTGAGTTCGAACGCGGTGTTAGTCAATATCCGACTGTCGGAGACGAAGTCCACCTTGTTACTAATCAGGATCTGAAGGTCATTTACGGCTGGTCCAAAGGCAAGAAGGGTACCATTTCTGTTGGTCAAATTGCCGCTGCGTCAGGAATATCCACGGACATTAGCGTCGCGGGTCTTGTTAGTCGACACAGTGCGGTAGTTGGTTCTACTGGAGCCGGTAAGTCAAACCTTGTCACCGTTTTAATGGAAACCGTTTCCGATGGAAGTTTACCAAGTGCTCGCGCAATTGTTATTGATCCACACGGAGAATATGCTTCTGCTTTAGGCAACAGGGCTTGCGTTTTCCGTATTAACCCAGATGAACAGGCCGGAGAAAAGCTACTATGTGTTCCGTTTTGGGCGTTGCCTTTCTCTGAGCTTCAGCAACTTACGCTTAGTGGTCTTCAGCCCAATCATGAAGCAGCAATTCGTGATCAAGTGCTTGATATGAAAGTCACCGCTGCAAAACGACTATCGACTCCACCTCCGCCCGAGACGCTTACAGCAGACTCTCCCATACCATTCAGCATTAAGAAGCTCTGGTACGAGCTTGATAAATTCGAGCGCGTGACCTTTCCAGTCAACAGCCTACAAACCGCTGAGAACGAAAATTCACCAACTCAGGTTGGAAGTGCCGAGGAGTTAAGATCAGACCAATATCCTCCGGCTAGTGCTTATAATCAAGAGCCTTACAGAAATCAGAAAAAACGTAATCTTGAGCGTCATCTCGACTTGATGCGGAGTCGTCTAAAAGACGTGCGCTTCGCCTTTTTATTTTCTACTGACGGAGGATATGAGCCAAACCTTGAAGGCGAGATCGCCCATGACCTGGATTCTCTGGTTCGAGATTGGGTTGGGCATGATCGGCCTATAACAATCTTCGATGTTTCTGGCGTTCCATCAGAAGTACGCCCAACTATCGTTGGCACAATGCTTCGTGTTGTTTACGATATGCTGTTCTGGGGGCAGGACCTTCCTGTTGATGGTCGCGAGCAACCGCTTCTTGTGGTTTTGGACGAGGCACACTTGTTTGTACCCGAGGGAGAAGATACGCCCGCCCATCGTACGCTCTCGATGATCGCGAAGGAAGGAAGAAAATACGGAACAGGCCTGATGCTCGTCTCCCAACGTCCATCAGAAATCGATGGCACAGTATTGAGCCAGTGCGGCTCAATGATTGCATTGCGACTTACTAACTCTTCGGACCGAAACAAGGTTAGCGCAGCGGTTCCGGATGATCTGGGAGGGCTTGTTGAGCAACTGCCCTCCCTTAGAACTGGTGAGGGCGTGTTTCTTGGGGAAGTAATGCCGATTCCTTCGCGAGTCCGTGTGCGAAAAGCCGAGCAAAAGCCCATCGGCGAAGATCCAAAGCTTCCTGATGCCTGGCAATCTGAAATTCGGCCCAATGGTTCACTTTACACACGTGCCCTCGTAAATTGGCGTGCTCAATCTACATCTACTGAGATTGGAAACAACGACAATAATAATGAAAAGGTGAACTCCCCCGATGCCTGACATGCAATTTGTGGATTCGTCAAATATCGAATCCATAGGCTATGATTCTGAAAATCAGGAACTGCATGTGCGATTCCTGCAGCCTGGCGAGACCTATGTCTACTATGATGTTGACGAGTGGGTGTTTGAAGAGTTCTTGCAGGCGGATTCAAAGGGTGTGTATCTAAATACAAACATCAAGAAACGCTTTCAATACGGTAAGTCATGATCCAATACGGGTTTAAGGCAGACACCATCTATCATTAAACGTTCGCAAAACCAGCACTGCAGACTCGGCAAACTGACTTGTAATCCGCCGACAATAGACCTTCAGGACAGCCATCAGGAAACAATGGCTCCGTCAGAATGAAGGGTTGGCTGAATTACTTCCTTGATGGTCCCCGTTGCATGAAGCCATGAACTTCAGGATTCCCAGTCCAGGCAAACGGACATCTTCGCCTTTTTGCTGGGTGGTTTCGTTCGCTGTTTCAAGCCTAAAGTCCAACCTCAATTCCGTTGAGGATTACATCTTTCATTGGCTCATTTATTCCTCATTGGTTCTTTATGCATCCATTCCAGCTTCATTTGCTCAAGCAAATCCAGGTCATCCTTCGTTACCTGCCTTGGTTTTTCACTGTCGCAAATTTCCAGATCCTCCAGGCTTAGGCTTCGCATTATTTTCTTGAGCTGACTTCTTCCCAGTCCTTTGATATTTCGGTGGCAGTCATCCCCGGCTACTGATGGCTCTTTATGGAAAATGGAATCGTTGGGTAAGCGTCCGGGCTTGATTCTCCAGAATACGAAAGGAGGGTCAGCGATACTTTCGTAGAATCCTGCAATATGGCAACACTCGTTTCCACTGGTTTCTCGAGAACATTGGGAATTGAAAACTGAAACCCCGGCGTCCCCGCTGGAGGACTGAAAAGCCTCACTTGTAAATCTCTGCCTTTGCCTGCTGAAATACCTGGGATGAAGTATTCGTATAACCTCTTCTTGTTCCAATTCAGTTTCTCCAAATATGTTTTTACATGATTCCAGTTCAATCCCTGTTTTTCTTCCTTGAGAACATTATCAACTTCATGGTCAATTTCCATTGTCCCATCCGGCCGACATGACACATCCAGTACTTCATTTCCAAAATGCCCCGAAATCAATATCCCTCCGTCAATTGCAGGAAACACTTCAATATTCTCAATCCCATTTGCAATCATGGAATCATGAACATCAAGAGCGACTTGTACAACGGTTTCATGAGCCCCAATCCCTTCCCCGAAATGCCAGCCATCCGGAAGATCCCTAAGGGCATGAATCTCCCTTCTAACTGCATCAGGCATCTTCCTGCTCCTCGACAGGGATAACCCTTATCGTCATGCTACCTTCAAAGTTGTACACGTCTTCACCCTTTTCGTTTTTTCTGTCCATCCGCATGACTTCAAGAATCGACTGCTTTATCCTGACAAGCGTACCGTCTTCCAGCCTGAGCCGGATAACCGGTTCACTGGCTTCTACTATGTCCAGTACGGTTCCAGTCTCTGGCTCTCCAGTCTGTACATTATCTCTGTTTTTTCGAAACGACATGAAAAATTTCCAGCATGTTATCGGTTTGACCGATTATATCCTTAAACAGTGAGGTCTGTGCCCAGAGTGTGCAGGTTCACCACATATACGGGACCGCAGGGTTCAGTTATGCATATTGATGGGGGGTACTTCCATTGGAGACATAAGTTCAGGTACGAGCCTTGTCCAACATGAAGCGAGACTGAACCACAAGCCTCACGGTTTGCTGGAAGCTGCTCCTCCATCAGGAATCCATGACTGAAGTGCTGGCACAAGCGGCTGAAGGCTATCCTGTATTCCAGTTGCCATCTCCACCTCCGCCGATATGAAGCATATGCGGTGAACCGGCCGATGCCGGACCTGGATATCAATCTCGGCATCAGTTAGCAATATCGACCGCACCTTCAATCCCGTCTGCAGGCATGGGAACTGCCCTACAGCAGCATCGCCATCCGGTCGCTGAACAGCGTCAGAAACCTTGGTGGCCGCGGCGGTGATGGTGCCCGTGGAGGCGCAGGCGGACGTGGCCGTTACGAATGCTGCCAATCCGTCAGTCACCAGTGCCCGCGGTTTTTCAGGGAATTTGGATGGTGATTTCTACGGTCCTAATGCAGAGGAAACAGCAGGCTTATTCAACCCCCAATTCCCCTCTGAAGTGCAACACCCTGTGGGGTGGCGGCGTGTTGCCAACGGCCAGCGGGCGGATGACAGTCTCCGCGTCATTAACAGCCATGGAGAACCGTCATGCGCAGAAGCTGCCTCCAGCCGGCACGCGCCGGACGATGCCGGGTCAGCATCCTGTTGTCCGGAGGCCTGTCGACCCGCAAGATTGCCAGGGAGCCTGGGCTTTGAGTTTCCGTTGCCGGAAGGCAGGAAGAGGGCATGCGCTGGTCCTGGATTTCCCGTCTCCGGCAGTTCCGGGCTGCGAGCGCCTGCTTGCGGACAGCAGCAGACTGCACTTCCCGGGGCGGCGCCCTTTCAACCGGCCCGGCTCGTGCGCGTACCGGCTGCAGATTCAATATGACAAGGACTGTCAATCGCTGACAGGCGGCGCACTTCAGGAGCAAGAGGCCGGGTCTAGTCCATCGCCGGCAATGCGTCGACCCTTCGAACGGCTGTTCGAAGCGTCTCGGCAACGCAGGCAAGGCTGTCTGATTCCGAATGGAAAACTTCATCGACTGATTTTACCCAACGATGCCTGCTTCCTCTTCAGTACAAGACATGGCCGGGCTTTTGCCAGGCAGTAAGGACCGTCCGACGCTCCTGCACCAGCATCCTTGAAACCCGTGACAAAACGATGAATTGAAGACTCGGGCCAGAGCGGCGGCTGGCATGATCAAGAAAGCGCCCAGGCTCCCCGGTGGCTGCCGCGGCGCCAACAGCAGCCACTATGATGGCTTCCGGTACAGAAAAATGCTCAGTTCCCGGAATCCGCCTTGATTCCGGTGCAGTTCCTCTTCATTGCAGTTTGCGGGACTCGAGGCGAAACGCATGATTCGAATCCTGATCGACTGCAGCGCCTGCCGGAACCCCCGAAATGCTGGCAGGGCACTGGCAAAAGCCGACCGGCCTGATTTCCGGGCTGCAGTCCGGCTCGCCCCCTGCCCGGCCAGTTTCCCGGATCGACCGGGAAATCCGCCTGGACGATCCTTGAGGAAATAAATGCCTTCCCTCCCTTCTCCCGGCATGTCGGGAACTGCCTGACGGAATGCCGAAAGCTGAACGACATTCCAGCTTTTGCGCCTTCCCGTTCACGGCCTGCACGCGCACACCTTGGCCGGCTTCCGATACAGGCCGCATCAGTCAGTCTCTGTACATGCCCGCCAATCTGACGATATCCGGTTTCCGGCAATCCGGCCTGTCCCTGTTGGCTGGCACCAGGCGACAGCTGCAATGCCGCCCTGTCGATTCAGGCAGATGACTCAATCATGAATTCGCCCTGTGGCATTGCCCTTGTGTTCCGTTAGCAATCTTTTTCAGTGATATAATTCTGTTCATAATTTGAACAGAATCAGAGTGCTATAGTTTATTTTGCGATATTTACTAATTCCTATTAGGAACTAGTACAGAGCAACATGAATGCATTGACATTACAGTGGTTTCTGCCCATGGTGGTCATTCCTAAGCTACCGGGAAAGGCCAGCATTGACCATGAGCGACGAACAGCGGGCAATGCTGCATGCCCTGTCGGTTTCGCAGACGGCACCGATACGCGAAGTACATCGGGCGCAGGTCCTGCTGCACCATGAGGGGGAGCTGCCGCTGGAGGAGCTTCGACAGGCTGATGCCCGATGACATGACAGAGAATCAATGATACGATGTACTGGTAAACCCCTTTTTGGTCAAATAGAAGTTAAGTCATCTACGGCAAAATACGGGTTTACGGAAGACAACACATTTATAATGTCTACAAGCTGAGGGTTTAACTTATGGGAAAATATATTCCGTATGCGGGATCTAATGCGATCCAAGAAGCGGTCATAGGGATTAAGTTTCAGGAGACCATTTCCCCAACAGATTTGTCAAATGCACGCATGGTTTGGAATACTGACCTCAAAAACGATTTTTCACGGTCAGAGGATATTATCGGATCTCAGATTCATATCAAAAGAACAGATCAAGGGGGAATACAAGTTGAAGGTAACGACCCTTTTCATTCATCGGGATTCCAGTTATTGTCAATGGGGCCAGATGGAAAACCCTCTCAGATACTGCAAATATCAGAAAATCATTTTACACTTCATTTTATGGAATATTTCGGATGGCAGGAAACATTGAAACGTAGTTTTCGCTACATCTCTGCTGTATTACCGCGCCTGAACCTGGAAAAGAATGGAATTCAATCTTTCAACCTGCGATATGTTGACCGCTTTACGTTTGACGGTCAAACGAATGAAGCCAATGCGGTTCTCCTGTTTCAAGAGCCAAGTGAATTCATTTCCAGCAAATGCTTTGATGTTGGACCGTATTGGCACTGTCACTCAGGGTGGTTTGATAATCAATTTGCTGATTCGCGCATTCTTAACCAACTTAATATACAGAGTAGAATGATCGATGGGGCCGCAACAGTAACCATTGACCACAATATGATTTTCCATCTGAGGTCATTGTTTAATTCTGTAAGGGTTTTTATGGAATCTGCAGGCGGAAAAAATTCCAGTTTAAAGGAATCTTTGGATCATTTGCATAACGTAAATCACGATGTTATTTCGGGCTTGCTTTGCCCAAACATGGCTGAACGCATAGGTATATTCAATGAGTCTAGTTGACACGACTGAAAGTCCTGCCCAGATACATGCTTTTACTGCAGAAAGTATCGACTATCAAATGACCGATTATTTTGTCGATGATTTCTGCAATACTTCCATATATCCAAAACCGGAGCTCTATTCAAGAGAATCAGGAAACCCATCGAATACTACCGATGATGTTGCACAGCGGATAGTATCAGGCTCAAGAAATTCTCCAGCTCTTCAATTGATCCAGCAGCTCAATGACCTGATTGAAATTTCTCAGAATGATGGCGAATCAACTTCATTCTTGCAATGGCCCAACAAGACTGCTTTTGACGATGCCTACACCTTTATATTGAAATTGCCACTCGCGAAGATCCCATTGCCAAAAATCCAGCTCGCTGAGGATGGTGAAATAAGTTTCTTGTGGAACGGTAATGGGTGTTATGTCGATTTAGGGTTTTATGGAACTGGCACTTACTCGTACTTTGGTCACTCTATCAAGGATGACGAAGTAATGGGGGAGAAACATGATGTCTCTGAAGGTTTAGCGGGTTCAATCCTCCAGATTCTTTCTGCCTGAACTTCTCTTGGAATTGTCGGTTCCACACCTCAATGAAAGGGTAAGTGCTGCTCCAGGAGTTTCACCCGGGGTTGTGGAGGACTCTGAAACACTACTTCGTGAAATCTTCTTTCCATATCATGTTCAGGGAGGGTCGTTGCAGCTGGCCGCTGTATCATTAAGAGAGTTGCGAAAGACTGGATTTTCTGTTCACAGAAAGAAACATGTCACATTTGAGTTGGTTGAAAACTCGATAAAAATGCGACTTTCCCGTCCCAGAAAAGGCATTGCCTGGAAGATTGAGGGCTTGGCAGAAATTTTGTCTCTGGATGTGCGGAAGATCACTGGTTTTGACAACAAAAGCCTGTTCGTGATCATTGATACAGCCTTGGAAGACAATCCTGGACACGCCAGTATATATGCTGCCCATCCAGAGAAAGGAGACGCCTATGCCAGAAAAATTCGCTTTCATTTAATGGAGTTGTTGACGAATGTAAAAACTTTGGAAATCATATTCCAGCAATAACTCCCGAATTCCACTATGAAACAACACCCTGGAGGTCGGGGCATGTTGCCAACGGCCCAGCAGGCGGAGAACAGTCTCGATGTCAACCATAACGGAGAACTGTCATGCACAAAATCGACCGCCAGCTGGCCTGCGATGAACGATACCGGATCAAGGCCCTGTTGAAGGAGCTCGATGAAGGCAGGACCATCCCACGCTATTCATTTTGGCATGATTCAAGGGCATCGAATTTTCCGGATTATGGAAATGGTTCGGTCATGGTACATGCCCGCCCTGTAGGGAGCCCGATTCCGCCCGGCCTGGAAGGCAGACTGGGCATTTGCAGGGGCCGATCTGGCCGATTGGGCGGAAAACAGGCGCAATGCGGCCTGGAGGCCGGATCAGGGGGCGCTCCGGCGGGCTGGAGAAGTGGAAAACAGGGCCTTGAACGCTTCCCCGCGATAGAGGCTGCAGTGACTGATTACTTGCGGGACCGAATCGAGGGGAAGGTCGCTGAAGGCAATGATCGCGAGCGCGATGTTGCGGCACTGTGCGCGATTGCCGGGTCCGTTGCCGGTGCGCATCATGCAGTCGTCCTCGCCCAGGGTCCTGTCGCGAATCCGGTGATTGATTTCCACTCCCCAGTGCCCTCGATTCCAGGCCAGCAGCTGCTCGGGATCCGCAGCCGCTGCCGCAGACGATTTCGGTGATTGCGCTGTCGGGCCTGTTGAGCTCCTCGCGGTCCCGGGTGATGCACATGACCTGTTTCACGCCCTTGAAGCCGAAGTGCCCGGCGTCTTCGAATCACCTCGATTCAGGTTTCAGGTTTTTCCAGATGAAAATTCCTGTCTACATTCTCATGCAAACGGCAAAAGTGTATGGAGAGTTTAACAATCAGCATATAGAATCCAACCTGGCTCAAAGTAAACAGTTTTCGTTTCTTTTCGATATTGGAATAGACTTGAGCGGGCATTGAATATGCCTCATCAAACCGGACAATATAATCCTCATTCAATCCATTGCCGGCGGGCAAGAAGGATATACTGGTTATCCGTTGTGATCGTATGGAATCCAGTTTTTGCATGATGCGTGTTTCGTCAACTCCCTCCCTGCGCAGAAATGATTCAAACCTGGACAAACTGCTCAGTGGGGCAAAAATGATTCGAGGTGGAAAATCTCGCTGGTTACCAGGGTCTGCATCACATGAATTCGACAAAACCAGGCCTTTCACCGGAACTCGTTTTCCTGTGGGATAACGAAACAGGTAGACCCCTCCCAGCCATCTCCCTGCAGCATCGTTTGAAGGAAGGAGTCCTGATATCGACTGAGAATGTAGTCTGCAGTCCCGCCTTGAGAAATCGCCTTCAATTCATCAGCCAGACGCTTCTTGTCTTGATTGCTCAGATAATATGGAAGATGGCGTTGCAGTGTTTCGATCTCGAAACTCATTTTTGAGTATCAAGCATACAGTTCATCAGCATATTTGGCCCATACAGCTTCAAATTCTGCGCCCAGGGGTTCCTGGACACTGGACAAGTCCCCAAACACTTCCGCCATGAGATTTTCGAGGTTGATTCGAGATGCCGATACTTCCGAGGAATGCAGATTCGGCACTGAACTAACGGCGGGGCTGATTTGGTCCGTAACATATAAAGTGTCCGGACGCGGCCAGAGGCATTGGGCTTCTTCGGGAGATGCCGGTCCCAGTTCAGCACCGGCAGTGCCACCAACCGATGAAGCATCTGCTCCAGGCTGGCAATTGCTTCGGCCATGTGCTTCCAAATGTGGAAGGTCATGCATATACCGGCTCCATTTCATTGATGGTTTCCTGCTTTAGACATTCGAAAAACCGGGCCTTGTTTGATTGCTTGAGTATATCAAGATTCTTCCCAAGCTGCTTCTCGAAATCTTCAAGAATCCGAGGGGGGGGGGGGGGCTGAAATTGCAGATTGAATCTGTATCTACAACAATTCCATATATCTGTTCGTTATCCACACGTCTTGCAGTTGCACCGGTAATGAACGACTGGATGTGCACAATATTGCCCTCAGCATGATGGATTTGCATGTTGATGTGCTCGTCGCTGACTTCTCTTGGTCCGACACTTATCCTTACATCAACCTTTCCCAGCTGGTCTGCGAGCGTTTCGCCTTGAATAATATCTACATACTTAACCGAAAAGCGTTGAACTTTTCCCACAATGCCGGAATTTTTCAGCACGTTGATAACCTTGAGAATGGTTTTCTTGAATTTGGACCAGCCAGGATAAGGCAGTTTACAGCTGATCGCGAGATTATGGTCTCCTACAGAAATAATGTATTTGTCCCACTCCAGGCGCTGTGTCGAGGAATATCGAAGCACTGGGTCCTGAGATCTAATCGGTTTCGGACATTCTGCTGTTGGCAGTCGACTAATTTCCGGCTTGGGGTCAAGTTCGCAAAACAGTATGCCCGGCAGAACATCGGCAAAAGCAGCTGAGTCGTCAAATCTCATTTCAAATAGCACATCAACCAATGGGAGGCGCTTAAGGGTCTTCGGCAATCTGGCACTATCCATGATCTACTGTCCATGAACTGTCTTGTTGGAAAAAACGGCATTCATCGTTAAATCGGCATCAGCAATTTACAAGGGCGTCACTTTTGAAAATGAATCAAGGCAGGACTGACCGGGCCTCTCATGTTGAGTGGAATATCCTGCTGGAACCGGGAACAGGGAAACAGTTAAGGTGCCAGCCTGTTCAAGTGGTTCGGGAGACATAACTTGCCAATGGACTCCAAGGGCTTGTCTTCAACATCGTTTACGATCAGTGCATGCATATGCCTAGTACAACAGTCACCGTATCAAGCGAGCATTTCATCGAATTCCCCCTAGTGCCTTAATCAGTCCATATCGCACTGTAGCATAATTACTGCCCGCTCAGCATGATTCAAGCTTTCTTGAAAAACCTCAATTCCCATCCACGAGCAAGTGGATTTTTTCCGTGAGTTAGCCAGAGCATCCGGCAGTCACACACTAGTGAAAAACCCCTTGCGCGGCTGCTGCGGGGCAGTCCGTGCCTCTGGACCGGACCGGGAAGTCGGCAGGGTGCTGGAATCAGTGCCGGGAAGTGGTACAGGGCATTGCATTGTCCGGCTGTCCTGCTTATGATTGTGCGTGACGGCTGTCCGGCTGGTTTTTCCCAGCCGGGAAACGGGGCCGGTCCCGTGTTTCGGGGCTGCACCGGGAATGAACGAACGCAGTGCGGAGGGCAGCATTGATGAATGACGGCCAGAAACGGGAGCTGGAATCCTTTCTCGTGCAGACGGAGGGCACGCCGCCGGTGTTTGTCGGAAGGGAGGGAGCGATCGGGGGACATTGCGCTGGCGGCCGGGCAGGCGTGGAAGGGCACGGGTTCGGGCCTGCGCGGCATGGCGAAGGCGGTGCGCATCGTGCAGGGCGCCCCCGGGGCCGGCAAGAGCCCGATCCTGAACGAGATTGCTCAGAACCCCGAGCGGCTGCGGCGGGAGGGCGTCCCGGTTCCGGTGGTGCTGGTGCTCAAGTCCGGGGACATTCAGGGCCCCCTGGACATTCTCCGGCCGCTGGCCGAGAAGCTGCATCCTTCAGGAGCCCGGG
>JAPOSW010000092.1 GCA_026709505.1 Gammaproteobacteria bacterium
CGGTTGCGAGGCCAAACATCTTTTGAGTATACCAATGACACTTGACGATATTCTTACAAAATGGCGTGATGATATGGAATCCGCCGAATATGCGAAGCAAAAGGCTGCTGGCGACGCGTTTGAGTGGCTTCTTTAATTCTTTAAGTGCTAAATTTATTAATGAGGATTTTCCAGATCCCCATGAGCCTTCAACTCCGATTACGAATCCTTCTGAAATCCCAAGATCTAAGGTTTTCGATAATTGTTCAGCAATTATTCGAAGCCGAAGTTTATCCTCGCTTTCTTTAGTAATTGGCGTATCAGCAATTGGTGTATCTTTATCCATAGCAGACTTTAATTTAATAAAAATGACTATATTAATAAAATAATATAAGGGTTGATATATTCATATATACTATTATTATATAATGTATATAAATCTTATAAAATATATAGAAATGAAAAATTTTAGAAAAATAAACAATCGTGAACTACTTAATGCAGGTTTGAAACTTATGCAAGCAAATGGAACACCCTTGATGGAGATTCCTAGTCGAGGGCGCTCAATGCTTTACGAATTACCAAATGGTGAAACGGTACGCATTCGCACTTGCAACGATCATATTCTGATTGTTGTTGCAGATAGTCCAAACATAGAAGCCAATCTAAATATTCAAGGAACAGACTGGTTACTGATCGTCATGCCGGAGAAGGTTCGATCATATGGAAAGGTGATTGCTTACTTTGTGCCTACCAGTATAGCACTCGAAGAGGTTCGCAAAAGCCATCAGGATTGGTTATTGTCTAATCCCAATACAAAAGGAAACAACACTACATGGAACCTCTGGTTTGACGATTTTGGTTCTGTAAATCCTGGTAGAGAGGGAAAACAAGGGTATGCAAAAAAATGGGCGGAATACCGGCTTGATTTCAACATTCAAATTGGCACAACTAATAATAAAGTTGAGTATCAAAACATACGAAAAGAAGTTGAAATAGCTCGGCAGCGAATTGCTGGGGCTGCATCTGTGCCTCATGAGGCAGTAACAATTTCGATCAATTTTACATAATAAGGTTTCACAGAGAATTATGCGAATAGACGCTAAGCCCCTGAACAGTATTGAACTTCGGACTTGAACTAGGAAAATAATGAACATACTTGAAACTAATAACCATCTGATTACTAGCCATGCTTCCTTTACCCGCTGGGACGTAAATCCCGGAATATCGTATTTCGACAACATAAGTATCAATATGGAAATTGGCGAGACAATTATCAATTCTAAGCTACAAGGCAAAATTGTTATTTGCGACCCCGATGACTTGGGATTGAATGTTGGGGAGAATAACGAGACTGGGGTGGTCGTAATAGACGAGAATTATGTTTTAATTGGAGTGCAAGCCGGTAAATTGCCTTTATTCAAGAACCATATTCCAAACGAGAAAATCATAATATGGAGCAATACTGGATTGATTGGGATTTTCAATGATGCATGGGCATTTAAAACTAACCCTGAAGTTTGGAATACCCTGAATGTGCATTTTATTGATCTTGGCGAAGAAGACGAAAGATTAGACAAACAAATCAGGATAAAGGATCAAGATGTTTGGATTGGCCCTTACTGGTTCAGTAGATAGTTCCAGTTGGGCTTGGCGTGATATTCTGCACTCATATCCGTAATTAACCCGTTGTTGGGTTTGAGTTCCTTTTCGATTGGTATCTAACTATGGGACGCGCAAAAACGGCATTGATAGAATCTGAGGAACGCGGATGGGATGCTCCGGAAAAATTTGTTTGTGCAGAGTGTGTGGAAGATGAATTCCTTAAGGAGTGTATACAACGCAATTTGGACTGTCTAAAATGCGATTATTGTGGTCAAGAATCGGATAATCCTATCTCAACCTTGGTTCAGCATATTCTTGAGCCAATAAGCGGAGCACTATTTCATTACTTTGCGGAGCCTGCAGGTGCAGGTGTTCCAAGAGATGATGGAGAATGGGTAGGCAACATGTTTGATACCTTTGATGTGCTCGAATCTTTGCCTTTTTATTGCAATGAAGAAAGTTTATTTCAAGATATTGTTAATTCATTTCATGATTGGTGGTGGGTGGAATGCGCAGATGGTCATTGGCTTGGCGAGCACGAAAGCACAAGATGGATATGGGATTGGAAATTTTTTGAAAACACTATAAAGACAAAAACTCGGTATTTTTTCTCCGATGTATCCGACGAGTTGAGTAGTTTTGAACGAGGCTCTTCTCCAATAATTTTATTAAACCAAATCGGGCGGATGGCAGAAAGGCTAGGACTTTACAAATGCCTGCCTGCCGAAACCTGTTTATATCGGGTTCGAACAACAAGCGGCGACAAGACTTTTGATTCATTTGATGAAATGGGACCTCCACCATCCTGTAAAGCTAGGTCCGGGCGAATGAATCCTATTGGGATCAGTTATTTCTACCTTGCGTGTGAAAAAGAAACTGCAATAGAGGAAGCCCTTAATCATTCGTCCTGCAGAGGATTCATTGCCACTTTCAAGCCAAAACAAAACTTGACAATTCTTGATTTAGCTACATTGCCTAACCCGCCTTCGGTGTTTGATGTAGATCGCTACAAAGATCGCCAAGCTATTTTATTTTTGAGTGAATTTGTGCATGCCATCAGCCAACCAACAAACATGAAAAGTAATGGCGAGGATATTCACTATTTGCCATCACAAGTTGTCTCTGAGTATTTTGCACAAGTTTGTTCTACAAATCGGGAACATGGCCAGATCGATGGAATAGTTTATCCAAGCACAAAAGAGTCAGGTGGTAAAAACGTTGTGATTTTTCCTCCAAGACAGCATTTCACCAAATGGACAGACATCGTTGAAATATGTGACATAGAACAAGTAAACTGAATAAGTTCTTGATCTGATATTTTAACCCTGTATAGGGCTTACCTCATCCCATAACAAGGGTAAAATACGGGTGATGGGCTCGTAAAATTAGCAGATTATTTCCTTAGCGTGTTATTCTACTCCTTTCCTGAACCAACCCGACTCTAGGCAGGTGGACAAGAAGGAATGGCAGTTTATAAAGAAATCTGCAAATAGAAAACTATTAGAAACCGAAGCGTGGTTGACCGCTAACCTTAAGATTTATTTCCTTCCAACTTTTATATTTACGATTACCAGAAGGTCTAAGTACATTTAATTCAGCTTGGTGTTCCAGTATCTGGCTCATTGTCATTCGACCTTTTTCCTGATTTTTCTCTTCGGTTTTCTCTTTCAGAATCTTCATCTATAAAATTGCCTTGTTTATCTAAATATTTAATTATGGGTTCAGGTTCCTGAAATCTAGCCAGTAATTTTAACCTTTTTACAATTTCAGTTTCATTTTGATTAGCGTATCTAACACGTTCAAATATAAGTTTTGCTTCATTAAAATCAATAACAAAACTATGTTCTGGGTAAGACCTTGAAAGCATTCCAATGCTATTTTTTTTTAAATTTTCCCATTTTAAGTTAAGTCGTTTAGCATAGTCTTCTGCTACTCGTATTGCCCTAGAACGTGAACCAACTTCTTCAGGATCTATTTGAGCAAATATAGGACCATACAATGACGAAACCATTTCACTCGCAGCATTTAATGCAGTTTTGATTGACACGCCAGCATTAGAGGCTGTCAGAACCTCAGAAATAAGTCTATGGTAGGTATCGTTTGCTCTTTCTTCCATTGCAGCGAAAGCTTCACTAATGTTTAACCCAGACTCAAGAGCACCAAGTTTATCTTCTTTCCTTATTTGAACGTCAAGAGGCCCTAGTTCGCCATAAGGAGTAAAAATCAATTCCTTTCCTGATATAGCTAATAAAGTTCCAGCACTCTTGCACAATCCTGGTAACAACACTCCAAGTGAATCATATTTATCTTGCAAATAACGTCCAATTTTGTAAGCCGCATCTGCGTCACCTCCATTCGTAACAAGTATTAATGTTGCGTTTTTTGATTTCCCCAGTTCCACTGCGAAATGCAACACTACTCCCCTGTCTGTCGATGAAGGCGACCGATGCAGAGACGAGGGCTTTACCGTTGCATCGCGACCCGTTCCACGGCGGCTGGAACCATGGACTTCCTTCGCCCCCGGAAAATTGAAAAATTAAGTTAGACCAGTCTCCGTAATACCTTCAAGAACTTCTAATCGTCGTAGAACAAGATTGAGTCGTTTAAGGCTACGCGAGTGTTTCGCAGGAGTGTCGCTTGAATCGAGGTTATGAGGGATGGTTTAGCAAAGTAACCCTTAATCCCTAAAATAGAGGCTTTTCCCAGTCTGATTCCTCCCGGATTTTAGCAGTCAGACGCTCTAGCGAGACAGAATCTGCTTCCGGTTGCCTTTTGGATTATTGCACAGTTCCCCGTCATCAATACCGGGCTTCACCATACCCATTTCAATCTCCTGCACCATGGATTCGTCAAGGTAAGTGATCCTTCGCTCTATCAAGCCATGGTATCGGCATGCCTCAACATTTCAATCGTCGAGAGCGCAAGGCTCGGATCATCAGATGGCAGACTGCAGGCTTGAATTTCACGGTTACCCATGCCCCCTGGTTTAACAAGACTGATCAAGGCATGCACTCGTTCCGCCATATGTTTGCAAGGCGCCGTATGGTATCAAGCAAAGACTTCAACAAGGCTGTAAGTGAGCTTACATGCCTTGCTGCTCGACTGCAGTCGGATCG
Organism: Gammaproteobacteria bacterium; assembly: GCA_026709505.1. GTDB lineage: Bacteria > Pseudomonadota > Gammaproteobacteria > Arenicellales > Poriferihabitantaceae > Poriferihabitans. The sequence goes on from JAPOSW010000092.1 coordinate 4,701, forward strand.
AATTCATTCTGAGCTTGTAGGCCCTTGAGAGCAGTAATGACAGAACCCTTGCCAAAGATTCTCCGGTAGCTTGATTTGAGGACCTGCCCATCAGCCTGGGAGGAGTATTTCGACATAACCGGAATGAGCAGAGAATATGGCATAAACGCCTTTTTCGGTCATGTTCTAAGTTGAAGAGGATTTTCAGGCCCAAGATACTGATATTTCGGATGGTTTCAGATAACGTAAGACCTGGAGAAGGCCGGTCTTGTGGTAGCCACTCGTTACTGCTAAAGTGTGACAAATTACGATTGGAGAAGGTATCATGGAAACCAAGGCGGCAGTGGCCCATGCAGCAGGACAGCGATTAAGCATCGAAACGGTTCAGCTCGACGGACCAAGGGCAGGCGAGGTCCTGGTCGAAATCAAGGCGACCGGGATTTGCCATACCGATGAATTCACGCTTTCAGGCGCCGACCCAGAGGGCATGTTTCCAGCGATACTGGGACATGAAGGTGCAGGAATTGTGGTTGATGTCGGTCCTGAAGTCACCAGCGTCAAAAAAGGGGATCACGTGATCCCACTGTATACACCGGAATGCCGTCAGTGCGACTACTGCACGAGCGGAAAAACCAATCTCTGTCAGGCCATACGTGAAACACAGGGCCAGGGCATGATGCCCGATGGCACCAGTCGATTCTCTCTGGGCGATCAATCGATCTACCACTATATGGGTACTTCGACATTCTCCAACTTTACGGTACTGCCGGAAATAGCCGTGGCCCGAATTCGGGAAGATGCGCCGTTTGACAAGGCTTGCTATATCGGATGTGGAGTGACCACAGGCATTGGGGCGGTCATCAACACTGCGAAAGTCAAGCCCGGCGACAACGTTGCAGTATTTGGCCTTGGCGGTATTGGGCTGAATGTCATTCAGGGTGCCCGGCTTTGCGGCGCGAATATCATTGTTGGCGTCGATATCAATCCCGGCCGGGAGGAACTGGCAAGCCAGTTCGGCATGACCCATTTTGTCAATCCGAACGAACTGGATGAGGATCTGGTGCCGTATCTGATCAGCCTCACCAATGGAGGCGCCGATTTCAGTTTTGAATGCGTGGGCAATGTGGAATTGATGCGCCAGGCGCTGGAATGCTGCCACAAGGGATGGGGTGAGAGCATCATCATTGGAGTCGCAGGGGCCGGTCAGGAAATCAGCACGCGTCCTTTCCAGCTGGTCACCGGCCGGGTCTGGCGGGGTACGGCGTTCGGAGGAGCGAGGGGAAGAACAGACGTTCCCAGGATTGTGGATTGGTACATGGAAGGCAAAATCAATATTGACGATCTGATTACCCATACAATGCCCCTGGAAAAGATCAATGATGCATTTGATCTCATGCTTGCCGGGGAATCCATTCGAAGTGTCGTGGAATACCAGTAAAATACTTGTCCTCGCGTATCTGAAATCAGGAAATCATGCGTTCAATGATTTCATCGATGAACAGGTAACCTTGCTCCGTGCATTGCATTTGATCATTTTCAAGCAACAGTAAACCCTCATCGCAGAAAGCCTGCGCATGGGTGAGCAGTTCCCCTCGGCTCAGCAATGTGCGTCGTTCAAACAAGTCAAGGCTGATGCCTTTTCGGATACGAAGTGCGTTCATCATGAACTCGACAAGCAGATCGTCCCGATTAACGGGCTGGTGATTTTTCCATGAGGTTCCATTGGTAACCTTGTCCTGATAATTCCTTGGATGCTTTTCATTCCAGATGCGAAGAACACCATCTTCAGCAAGAATCTTGGAATGGGCACCGGCACCGATTCCAAGATAATCGCCAAAGGTCCAGTAATGCAAATTGTGCTTGCACTGCTTGCCATGCTTGGCATAGGCTGAGACCTCGTACTGCATGAAACCATGATCCTCAAACAACGCCTGTAGCTCTGTCTGCATAAGATAGAGCAGGTCATGATCTGGCAGTGCGGGGGGATGAACATAGAACCAGGTGTTTGGTTCAAGTGTCAACTGGTAGCATGAAACATGCTCAGGGTCGCAGGCAATTGCATTCTCGCAATCTCTTATCGCCAGCTCAAGTGACTGATCGGGCAACCCAAACATCATGTCGATATTGATGTTGCGAAATCCCGACTTGCGGGCATTATCGAGAGCCATTCGCGCGGCATTCGAATCATGAATCCTGCCGACACGGGTCAAGCAGCCATCGTCAAAACTCTGCACCCCGAGAGACAGTCGATTGATGCCGGCATCCAGATATCGGGCAAACTGGTCGTGCTCAAGGGCACCCGGATTCGCCTCGAGCGTGACCTCCAGATCGTCCTCACAGTTGACTCCTTCCGTGACGTGTTTGATCAGACGCCCCAGAGACTTGCCGGAGAACAGACTGGGCGTCCCGCCACCAAGGAAGATCGATGTTATGGATCGCTGCTTGAACTCTGCAATCGAATGATCGAAATCCCGGATCAGGGATTCAATATAACGATGCTCATCAATCTCTCCCCTCGACTCATGAGAATTGAAGTCGCAATAGGGACATTTCCTGATACACCATGGAAAGTGGACATAGAGCGAGAAATTATCCAGATTGTCAGACAACGACATTTATCGGGGAGTCCGATTGCCATGCCTTGACGATATCTGACATGATGTTGACTAGACGTTGTCGGGCCTCTCGTGATCCCCAGGCATTGTGAGGTGTCACAATCAGGTTTGGCACGTTGCCCTGCAGCAGGGGATGCGAGGCGTCCGGGGGTTCAGACTCGAGAGCATCAATGCCCGCGCCCGCGACCTGTCCTGACCGCAGTGCATCGGCAAGGGCGTGCGAATCAATGATCGCACCTCTTGCCGTATTGATCAGAAACGCTTGCGGCTTCATGAGTTAAAGTTCATGACTGCCGATCAAGTGATGAGTATCCGGCATGAGTGGGCAGTGTATGGAGATGACATCGCTTTGTTTCAGGAATTCCTCAAAACCGACGCGCTCATGTGCAGGCACCATGCCTTTGCGACCGGCAATGATGATTTCCATTCCCAGGGCACGAGCGACGGAGGCAACCTGCTTGCCGAGTGTGCCATATCCGATGATGCCGAGTACTTTGCCTTTCGCCTCGACAATCCGATGATCCAGCAAGCAGAATACATCCGTTTTGGACCAGGCGCCTTTCCTTACGTCCCTGATGTAGCGGTATTGCTGTGTCAGTAAATTGAGCATTAACCCAACTGTGTGCTGAACAACAGCCGGAGCAGAATAGCCGCGTACATTGCAGACCGTTACATTTCGGTCTCTGCACGCGTCAAGATCAACGTTGTCGGTGCCGGTTGCTGCAATCAATACCAGAGCGAGATTTCTGGCGCTTTCAATTCCTGCTCGATCAAGAACGACCTTGTTGGTGATGACAATGTGCGCACCCTGAATCCGCCTTGCAACTGCTCCGGCAGTCGTGCTTGGGTACTCCGACCACTTGACCGGCAGCCGGTATAGCGTTCGAAGGTCGATATCCCCGCGATCAAAGGACCGCATGTCAAGGATCGCTCCTTTCAGCATCTCAGGCATGGCTGCATTCAATGGGACATTCGGGATGGGACTGGACGCTTGTCATTGTCCGCCAAAAAATACCGAATGCATGACGCGACCGGGCAGGAGCGTGAATACTCCGGTTGCCACCAGGCCCAGAAAGTACAGCATCGCCATGCTCATGCGATGCGCCTTGATTCGACCACGGCGAACAAGCATGATTGAACGGGTCAAAACCGCAAGCGTCAGAATCGAAAGCAGATGAATCCAGCTGAAAGGCCCGAATTGCCGGAGTTCGTTAATCCAGAAACCGGTAATTGCGACGATCCCCATCAGGATTACCCACACTGAACCCGTGCCCCGGTGAAGCGGAGTGCCTTTTGGCAGCGTCAGTTGAGCGGCACCGGTGAACAAGGCAATGACCGCAACGACTGCATGAGTGGATATGACCGGCCCACTCTGCCACAAAGGTTCCAGATTCATGGAAAGTAAATTGAAGCGGATACTGCTCGGTCGAAGAATCAGTGCAATTGAAATCAATCCGCAGCTAGCGTGAACGGAAATGCATGCATTATACTTTTTACCTGTCGTTGACTAAGTGTGATTCGACCATGTTGCTGACTGTGATGTGTATATCTTATCGTTCACTTGGATTCTCCCATGCTAATTTCCAGATGCGAGTACATCAGCATGAATCATTAATGGCTTAACCATGGTATTTCCATGGTATATGTTTTCTCGCATTTTTGTGAATCAAGGCGTCAATAAGGAGAATTCTGTTAGAGTCGGATCATCCTATGCTTGCTTGTCAAGCCAGAAATACATTTATTGGGGTGTATTGGTCATGAATCGACTTGGCCTTTTAGTCAGGTCCAGAACTTCCGATTAGCCAATCAACCCCAAGCTCCGCCTAGGTCGACTCTACTGACGATTTGCTTGATGCCGTCCCGGCTGGATTTTCCAGTTTGTCGTGTATGCCATACTGGCAATTCCGCAAAAATATTTATCAAATGATTAAAAATGGGAATTATATACTTTAGTCACATTTGCCGCAGAATCGCGCCCTGCCATTGTAGCCCCCGTGTTCGTCAGTGTAAACGGTTGCCCCTGTATCCACGTTTTCCCTGATGAACGGCTGCAGGGTCTGGGCATCAGTGCCGGTTGCATCAGTCATCGGGCAAATGTGACTAAGGTATATAATTCCCTAAAGGAACATATGGGGGATCTGGTTTCGTCATCAGAGTTGATGGACAAGGCAATCGATGCCGGTTACAAGCAACCCGAGGCATATTTGAAGCGATCGAGTATCTTGGAGCAAAGCAGAGATTATGAACGCATGAAACAGGATGTGATGGAGACTTGCAATTTGTGGAGATATCAGCGCTCATGCTAAGGGAGGCGCTTTATCGCATAATTCGTTCGGATGCGGCTTGTGAAAAGGAAATAGTGGAGTCTCCTGCTATCCATGCTCTAAGCCCACAGAATAAGATAGCTTTGACCAGCATGCTTCAAAGGTCTCGCACTGGCATGCGAATTGGTGTAAACCTCTTTATACCGCTTCTCCAGGTCGAGGACTTGCCGGAAAGTCAAAGCAATAGGATACGGAATAACCTAAGTCTTCTTTACATGGGTCTTGGTAGATGTCAGAATGGGGCAGATATCATTCTGAATGCGAACCAGAACATCAACGATATGAATATTCAAGATGCATTCAACTATGCAATGGCCAAATGGGGGATAAAGAATAAGGTCGAGTCAGAAGACTTTCAGCGTGTTGTTGAATTGGATCAATCGGAACCTGATGAGAACAAGGGGCCAAACTATTTTCAGTGCATGGCAATCGCCCATTGGGCAATCGGTAACAAGAAAACTGCCACTAGTCATATAAAGCAAGCAAGACAAGCACTGGATGATCGCATGATTGGCTCAGAGTTCAGTTGTTGGAGTTACAAACTGGTGAGTATTCCAAAGTTCTTGAACGATCTTGACGTCATTGAAAAACTAATTGGGGGGCGTGTCTCAGACACGCCGGCTTTTGTGAGTTCTGAGGCTTGATAAACGCTCGCCATTTTTCTTTTGGTGTAACTACTCGACCGATAGGGGGCCAGTAGTTGCGACTCATGATAACTCTAAAATTTGTCCCTGACCGGCTTGAAGTGAAAATGGTCAGCGACTTAGGGTGTAAGATGGAAGGCCCCAAATCATTCTTTCAAGTGCTTGAGAAACAGGCCCCGGATTTTTATGTCAGGGTATGCCAGCATTCATGGACTTGGGGTGCCCATGCTCCCAAGGTTGCAAAAGACAACCATAAATCAGACGGTGAAGATGAATGCAATGATCCCACAGAGTCCGAGCCTGAAAATCTGTCCAAGGAAAGATTCGCGGATAGGAACCAAGAGTGATGTGATTTCCGGAGGTGCTCATTTCCTTGTTATACAAAAATATTCCATCCATAATTCAATCTCATGATCCTGTACGCATATCTCCCGAAGGATGCCATGAGGCCGCAGTTGCCATGCTGCTCTGCGAACTGGACCGCACTCCCAAAATGTTTTTCATTCAACGGGCACTTCACGAAAACGATCCATGGTCCGGTCAAATTGCCTTTCCGGGTGGAAGTCGTGATCCTGAGGATCCGGATACACTGCATACTGCTCAACGAGAGACTGTGGAGGAAGTAGGAATATGCCTCGAAAACATCCCCCTTTTGGGTCAGCTGGATGATCAGAAAAGCTTCATCAAGATCAATTCCCGACCAGTGGTCATCAATTGCTATGTATTTGAAGTGCCGGAAACGATCTTGCCCGAAAACAGCGAAGAAGTGCATGACAGTTTCTGGGTGCCGGTCCACCATTTGGCCAGTCCGGAAAATAAAACGACCCATCAAGTCAGCCAGTCGGGCGAAAGCCGTCCGGCAATCAGTCTGGATGATGGACAAGTGCTTTGGGGCTTGACCTATCGTTTCGTAAACATGTTGCTCGAAAAGATCAGTCTGAATTAATGGACACTGATCATCCGCATAGACCCTGATCTCGCCCCGTTCGCTCCGGCGGCGTTCAACCACAAAACCCATTCAGCCGGAACTTCCCCGTCAATTCTCAGCTCCTGCCTCTGCGGCCATGTATTGGCTAGAAGCCTTGCTGTTTTCCGGTCAATGGCCAATTCGGAGATCCCGGTTTCCGGAAAGGCCTGCACTCGTCCGTTCTCGGGCGAGATCGGAAAACGGTTCCCCAATGCCCCAATATTTTGCCGATATTGTCGTTTTTGACTGGTTTCCATCAAAAATATGTGTGAATTTGATTGACAATCATAGGATAAGTGGTAAAAAATAGCGAAATGTGGGTTATAGTGGGTTAAATATATCAACCCCACTCGGATTTTCAGGGTTTCATGTTTCGCGGTTCATCATCAGTAGCACTTGATAGCAAGGGAAGATTGGCTATACCGGCTCGGTATCGGGAAGCGATTCTGGCCGCCTGCAACGGCAGTATGGTGATCACCTTGAACAATACCAAGGAGCGATGTCTTTGGCTCTATACCATTGATGAGTGGACCAAGGTCGAGCACAAGATCGTTGAATTGCCGAGCTTCAATCCTGAACATCAAAAGCTGAAACGGTTTGTGGTTGGGCATGCCAACGATGTTGACATGGACAGCAGCGGAAGAATACTTCTGCCGGCCCACCTAAGGGAGTTTGCGAGCATGGACAAAACCGCATTTATCATCGGGCAAGGCAACAAGTTCGAGATCTGGAGCAAGGATCAGTGGATCGCCAAGCAGGCAGAATGGCTGGAAGAGCCTCTCGATCCATCCGCAATAACCCTGGAAATGGAACAATTGTCAATTTGATCAGCCTGTGATGACTCACTCCCAACACATTCCGGTCATGATCGAAGAGTTGCTCAGCATCGTTAAGCCGGAGCAATGTCAGGCAGTCGTTGATGCAACCTATGGCCGAGGCGGGCATGCCACAGCCATTCATGGAAGGCTTCCATCGGATGCACGGATGGTTCTGATCGATCGCGACCCAGAGGCAATTTCCCATGCCCGTTCAGTATGGCAAGCCATGCAGAAAGTCGACATTGTGCATGCCGCTTTCTCCAGATTGGGTGAGGAGCTGCAGGCACTGGGCCTGTTTGGAAAAATCGATGCCATTATTTTTGACTTCGGCGTCTCTTCACCGCAACTGGACAACCATGATCGAGGATTCAGTTTCAGCCATGATGGTCCGCTGGACATGCGCATGGACAATTCATCGGGACCAACCGCTCTCGAATGGATGACGGATGTATCCGAGAAAAAGCTGGCGCAAGTGCTCTGGGAATATGGCGAGGAGCGGTTCTCAAGGGCAATTGCGGCATCCATCAAGCAGGCCGCGTCAAACGGCTCCGTTCAGACCACCCGCGATCTGGAACAGTTGGTCATCGCTGCCCAGCCATTCAGGGACAAGCACAAGCATCCTGCAACCCGCACCTTCCAGGCGATTCGTATCGCTGTCAATAACGAGGTGTCAGAGATTGAACAGGGACTTGAGCAGGCACTTGAGTCCTTGGCCCCGGAAGGAAGACTGGTAGCAATCAGCTTTCATTCGATTGAAGACCGCATTGTAAAGCGGTTTATCCGCAATCAGTCACGCGGTGATTACTATCCTCCGGAAGTTCCCGTATCCAGCGAGATGATCCATCCGCGACTTCGGCAGATTGGCAAGCCTCTCAAGCCAGGCGCCAAGGAAGTTCACAGAAACCCGAGATCAAGAAGTGCTGTATTTCGGGCTGCCCAGAAAATTGCATGAGGACTGCACGATGAAATCAGTGGCGGCCATGTGGATACTCCTTGCACTGGCGGTGACCAGCGCACTTGTAGTGATGACCGTCCGTCATCAGCACCGGATCGTGTTTGACCAGTTTTACCAGGCCCGTGAACAATACGACCGCTATCAAATGGACTGGGGACGATTGCTGTTGGAGGAGGCGACATGGACGACTGCCAGTCGGATTGACAATATCAAAAAGGATGCTACCGGGAGATTGGGCATGGCCCAGCCGGTCCCCGAGGAAATCGTGCTGATTGCACTCGGTAAATCGCCGGATTGAGACGCAGGGGCAATGCACCGCAATCAGAATCTATTCCGGGTGGTTTCAGGCAGGATGCAGTTCGTGCTGGCGGTTGTATTTGGGTTGTTTATTGCACTGATTGCCCGAATCGCCTACCTGCAGACCGCAATGCATGAGCAGCTGGTGAGCGAAGGTGAAAACCGGTTCGAACGTGTTCTCAAGTTTTCAGCGCAGCGCGGCAACATTCTCGACCGCAACGGCCAGATTCTGTCAACCAGCACCCCGGTTGACTCCCTCGCAGCCAATCCGCAGGTGTTTTGCAGGAGCCGGGACCGGTGGGAAGAACTCGCGAGCAGCGTAGGCGTTGACATGGAGCTGATGCATGAACGGTGTGACCAGTACAGCGACTCCCGTTTCATGTATGTCCTGAAGCGAATTCCCCCGGAGCGTGCACAGCAGGCCATTGATCTAGGCGTACCCGGACTTGAGGTCAGGCGCGAATACCAGCGGTTCTTTCCGGGTGGGCCGATCGGTGCCCAACTGATTGGCTTGACCGATGTCAAGGACACGGGACAGGAAGGCCTGGAGCTCAAATACGATGAACTGCTGACCGGAAAGGCAGGCGGTCAACGCGTCCTCAAGGACAGAATCGGCCGCTATGTCGAAGCCATTGACAATCCAAGTTCGGTTCGTCATGGCGCAGACCTGCAGATCAGCATAGATCAGCGCATTCAGACGCTGGCCACTCGATATCTGGAAGATGCGGTCAAGACCCACAAGGCGGCAGCGGGCAGCATAGTCCTGATCAAGGTGCCTAGCGGTGAGATTATTTCAATGGTCAATGCACCCCAGTTCAACCCCAATGACCGCACGACTGTTACGCATGGAGTGCTTCGCAACCGGGTCGTCACCGATGCAATTGAACCCGGATCATTGACCAAGCCATTCACTATTGCGATGCTGCTTGAAGAGGGTCGAGTCACGCCCGATACTGTGGTCGATACCCATCCTGGTCAAATGTACATCGGGCGCAGCCGAATAAGTGACATTCGTGACTATGGGGAACTGGCAGTCACCGACATCATCGCAAAATCCAGCAATGTCGGGACCGTCAAGCTGGCGCTGAAGGAGCCGTTCGGAAAATTGCACCGCACCTTGGAACGAGTTGGATTTGGAAATGCGGCTAGCGACCTGCCGGGTGAATCCTCCGGCGCTCTTCCAGTCCGCAAGCGGCCAATCGAGCATGCAACGATGTCTTTTGGATATGGCTTTAGCGCAACAGCGCTGCAGATCGCACGCGCATACACGGTGTTCGCCACAGATGGAGTTTTGTTGCCGATAACGCTCGAACCAAAACCCGCAGGTTATGCGGCTCTTGGCGAGCGCGTATACAGTTCCGAGACCACGCTTCAGATTCGCCAGATGCTGCGCAAGGTGACCACCCGGCATGGCACGGGTTCCAAAGCGCGAATCTCGGGGTATGACGTTGGCGGCAAAACCGGAACCACTCATAAACTGGTTGACGGCAGCTATGAAAACAAGGATTACCTCTCCCTTTTCGCTGGATTTGCGCCGCTTTCAAATCCGCAATTTGTGGGAGTGGTAGTTATTGACGAGCCTCGCTCGAAACAGTATTTCGGCGGCGCGGTTGCTGCGCCGGTCTTCTCCAGGCTGATGGAGGACGTGATGCGGATTTACGATGTCCGCCCGGATAAGCTCGAAACGCTGGTTACGGATGCTACCCCGGCCGGAGGAGGCATGGGATGATCTCGTTGAAGGAGCCGGCTCATGCACTGGATGAACAACAGGGCATGTCCTTGAGCAAGCTGCTCGATGGCTATGCCAAGGTCTCCACAGATGAGGACCGGCCGGTCCGCAGACTTGCCATCAATAGCCGTGATGTTGAATCCGGGGATGTTTTTTTTGCCATGCCCGGCACCCGGGAAGACGGACGTAACTACATTGATCATGCCCTTGATCGACAGGCGGCGGCTGTCGTCTACGAGAAAACCGGAGCCAGTCTCAAAGCACATCAAGGCGGCAAGGTCCCTCTGCTGGCAATTGAAGGATTGAGGGATGCAATGGGTCCTATCGCATCACGGTATTTTGATTATCCGGCGAAGCAGATTCGGGTGCTTGGCGTGACCGGCACCAACGGAAAAACCACGGTTGCCTACCTGATCGCTCAAGCTCTGGATTGTCTGGACATTCCCTGTGCCTATCTCGGTACCGTTGGCAGTGGCAGAGTGGACAGTCTCGAGTACACAAGCCTGACCACGCCGGACAGCATCAGCTTGCACGGCATGCTCTCTGAAATTGCGCAAGCCAAAATCCCGGCATTGAGTATGGAGGTTTCCTCACACGGCCTTGCTCAGGGCCGGGTGAATGGAGTGAATTTTGAAATCGGCATTTTCACCAACTTGAGCCACGACCATCTCGATTATCACGGAACTCTTGAACGCTACGGCCAGGCCAAGCGCAAGCTGTTCGAGGACCCGGGCATGCTGGCCATGGTCATCAATGCAGACGATGCATTCGGTCGGGAAATTGCCGAGTACTGCCGTGCCGAAACCCGGGCACGGTGCTTGACCTATGGATTCAATCCGGATGCCGATCTTTGCCCGGCTTCACTCGGACTCGGCGCGTACGGAACCGTTTTCGAGCTTGAACTTGAGGGGGTGCCCACCCGATTTGAGTCAAGGCTCATTGGACGGTTCAACATATTGAATCTGCTGGCCGTCATTGGCGCCCTGCTGGCCTTTGGCATGTCGGCAAAACAGGTCGTTGCCGCCATTCGTGAAATCCAGCCACCGCCCGGGCGCATGGAGTGGCTGCCGTGTGGAGACAGGTGGCCAAGCGTAGTCGTGGATTATGCGCATACTCCGGATGCCCTGAAGCATGCACTTGGCTCATTACGGGAATTATGCGAAGGCAGGCTGGTTGCAGTGTTTGGCTGTGGAGGCGAGCGCGATGCCGACAAGCGTCCCTGCATGGGGGCGATCGCTGAAGAGCTTGCCGACCGAGTGATTCTGACCAGCGACAATCCACGCCGGGAACCGCCCGAGAAGATTATCGAGAACATCGCAAGCGGCATGCGGTCATCGCCGGAGATATGCCTGGACCGAGGCAAGGCAATCCGGCTTGCAGTCGAATCGTCCACGCAAAGTGACCTGGTTCTGATTGCTGGCAAAGGCCATGAAAACTTCCAGGTGACGGGTGATGCCGAGCGGGAGTTTAACGATTCGAGCTGGGTCAGGCAGCTGCTGGAGGCGTATCCATGATGTCCTTGTCCGAGGCGGCGGCTGTAGTAGGGGGTGAATTGCATGGCAATGGGGGCTCGTTCAATTCGGTCAGCATTGACTCCAGAACCCTGTCTTCAGGGGGCTTGTTCGTGGCGATTCCAGGGAAGGCACATGATGGCCATGACTTCGTCGAGAGAAGCGCTGAATCCGGTGCTGCTGGAGCCATGGTAGCAAATCTGCAGTCCTTGCCTATCCCCCAAATCAAGGTTGCTGATACCACCCAGTCTCTGGGCATGCTGGCCAGAAACTGGCGAGAGCGCTTCAACATCCCGGTTTTGGCCATTACCGGGAGTAATGGCAAAACCACGGTCACCCGGATGACCGCATCCATTCTTGCTGAAATCGGAGCATGCCTTTCGCCCGAGAAAAGCTTCAATAACCAGTGGGGAGTCCCACTGACACTCCTCGGGCTGAACCACTCTCATCAATTTGCAGTGATCGAAATGGGCACCAACGGACCGGGAGAAATTGACTACCTCTCCCGATTGACACGGCCGACTATCGCCCTGATCAACAATGTTTCAGCGGCGCATGTGGAGGGTCTGGGCGACGTCCGGAAGATATCCGAAGCCAAGTCGGAGATTTTTTCAGGCATGGGAAAACGGGGCACGGCCATCATCAATCTCGACGATCCCTTTCACGATGAATGGCAAAGCCACTTCAAGAACTGCGTGCCCGACGGGGAAATCCTTACTTTTGGATCAGCGAAGGAAGCCATGATCCGTTCTGAAAGCCCGAATCCTGACTGGCAGCAATCGGAATTCGACCTGGTTATCGACCGCCAGGCAGTCCATGTCGTCCTGCCACTGCCAGGCATCCACAATATCCATAATGCGACCGCCTCGGCGGCCCTTGCATATGCCGCGGGTGCGGATACGGAGTCGATTCGAAAAGGGCTTGAGAATACCAGTGGAGCCCCCGGTCGCTTGCGCAGGGCCAGGGGCATCCGGGGGTGCGAACTGCTTGACGACAGCTACAATGCCAACCCGCGTTCGACCATGGCCGCTATTGATGTACTGGCCGGTTATCCCGGCAAGAAAATACTGGTGCTCGGCGAGATGGCGGAACTGGGGCAAGCCGGTCCCGAATATCACCGCGAGGTCGGCGCATATGCCAGACAAAAGCACCTCGATCGGTTCTATTGCCTGGGGCAGCAGACGTCTGAACTGTCTGCTTCCTATGTGGAAGGATTTGGCAACGGCGCAGTTCACGCTTCGGATGCCGATATCCTGATTGACGAGTTGATCTGCCGGATTGATGCCGATACGGCGGTACTGGTCAAAGGCTCCCGGTCATCCGGAATGGAAAACATCGTGGCCGGCATTGCTGGCCACGCTGAGGCCAGCGAGGATGCATCATGCTGACCTGGCTGTTTGAGAATATTTCCCATGAGTACACATTCCTCAATGTGTTCCGGTATCTGACGTTTCGCAGCATCTGCGGTGTTCTAACCAGTATCTTGCTGTTTTTCGTGTTTGCGCCAGCCATGATCCGCAAGCTGGGCCATTTCGGAATTGGGCAGAACATCCGAAACGATGGCCCCCAGACCCATCTGCAAAAAGCAGGCACGCCCACCATGGGAGGGATTCTGGTGCTTGGAGCGGTGATCGCTACTACGCTGCTCTGGGCGAATTGGGATAACCGCTTCATATGGGTTCTGATCTTTACCACGATCTCGTTCGGAATCATTGGCTGGATTGATGATTATTCGAAACTGACTCGGAAAAACTCCAGGGGATTGAGCGCCCGCAATAAATTTCTGCTCCAGTCGGTGGCAGGCCTGTCGGCGGCCGTGTTTCTGTTCTGGAGTGCATCGACCCCGGCAGAGACAGAATTGCTGTTGCCGTTTTTCAAGAATGTGGCCTTGCCGCTGGGCTGGGGCTACCTGATTCTTGCCTATCTGGTGATAGTCGGCAGCAGCAATGCAGTGAACCTTACGGATGGTCTCGATGGACTTGCCATCATGCCGGTTGTCATGGTTTCCGGAGCATTGGCAATCTTTGCCTATGCAACCGGGCATTTCAATTTTTCGGCCTATCTGGGGATCCCCTACATACCGGGAGTTGGCGAAGTGGCCATTTTCTGCTCCGCTCTGGTTGGAGCCGGTCTCGGGTTTCTCTGGTTCAATGCCTATCCCGCGCAGGTATTTCTGGGTGACGTGGGCGCCTTGAGCATGGGTGCGGCGATTGGCCTGATTGCGGTCATTGTCCGCCAGGAGATAGTCCTGTTGATCATGGGCGGCGTGTTCGTGATCGAAACGGTCTCAGTGATGATCCAGGTCGTATCCTACAAGATGACGGGCCGCAGGGTGTTCAAGATGGCGCCTTTGCACCATCACTTCGAGCTCATGGGATGGCCCGAGCCGCGGGTCATCGTGCGGTTCTGGATAGTCAGTCTGATCCTGATGCTGATCGGACTTGCCACATTGAAGATTCGATAGGCATGGCAGCCCTCTCGCAGCATCAGGAACCCATGAAATCGATTCTGGTTGTCGGGCTTGGAATCAGCGGGTATTCGGTGATTCGCCATCTCGCCCGGCAGCCAGTCAGGCTGACTGTTGCCGATACGCGCGAGATACCGCCCTATCTCAATTCACTGAAAAAGCACTATCCCGATGCCAGCCTGATCACCGGGCGGATTCCGCTGGAAAACCTTGAGGAATTCGATGAAATTGTCGCAAGTCCCGGTATCGAGCTGCCTGCATCGGCAATGGCCGGCAAGCTGGTGGGTGACATTGAGCTTTTCGCAAGGGCGGTTGAAGCGCCGGTGATCGGAATTACCGGATCAAACGGCAAGTCGACCGTGACCATGCTGGTTCGGGACATGCTGCTCGCTGCCGGCAAGCAGGTGCTTGCGGGGGGCAATCTAGGCACCCCGGCCTTGGACTTGCTCGAACAGGAGCGGCCTGATTTTTATGTGCTCGAGCTATCCAGCTTCCAGCTGGAAACCGTCCGTTCCCTGCGTCTGGCTGCAGCGGCAATTCTCAATATCAGCGAAGACCATCTGGATCGTCACAAGACCATTCAGGCTTACACAGAGGCCAAGCTGAGAATTTTCCGGAATGCGGAGCAGGCAGTCGTCAATTGCGATGATGCTCACTTGCGCAGGATATCGCCACGGGCACTCAATTCAATTGGTTTCGGATTGCAGACAACGGGCCAGGACTGTGAATTCGGCATCCTTGTGCAGGACGGCACAAGGACTCTTGTGCATGGCAATCGGAAACTGGTTCGCGAAGACCAGCTCCGCATCCAGGGTGACTCCCATATCCTGAATGTACTCTCTGGACTGGCGTTGGTCCATGCGTCAGGAGTGAAGCTGGATGATTCCGTTATTCAGGCAGCCGCGAACTTCAGGGGCTTGCCGCATCGTTGCCAGTTGGTGGGGGAGTATGGCGGCATCGAGTGGATAAATGACTCCAAGGCAACCAATACCGGTGCCACGAAGGCTGCAATCATGAATTTCAGCAAGCCCATCATCCTGATTGCCGGCGGACAGGGTAAGGGCGCTGATTTCAGGAGTCTGGGACTGTTGATTGAGCAGAAGGTTCGCCATGTCATTCTCATTGGCGAGGACGCGAAGGTAATAGATGCTGCACTGTCCGAGCGCACCGAAAGAAGCAATGCCTTCTCCCTCGAGCAGGCCGTCGAGATGGCTGCCAGGCTGGCAGGTCCTGGTGAAGCGGTACTGTTTTCTCCGGCCTGCGCCAGTTACGACATGTTTGAGAGCTACATCCACCGGGGTGACGCCTTTACCGAAATTGTTGCCAGGCGAGCCAGATCATGAACATCGGAAAATTCTTCAGGACGAACATGCGGGAGGCCGCTTTGACCGAAACGCCATTCGTCATTGGAAACAGTCGACTGTTCATCATTGTCTCCATGCTGGTGATCGTTGGCCTGGTTATGGTGTTCTCCGCAACCGCAATCAGCTCGGATTCATCACTGACCACGAATTATCACAAGTTCTTGCGGCACTTGGCCCATATCTCTGTCAGTGTATTGGCAATGTGGGCAGTCTCGCATGTCAGCATTCACTGGCTGCAGAGATACTGCAAATGGCTCATGGGAATTGGCGCTGCATTGCTGGCAGTGGTTTTGATTCCGGGTATCGGGGTCGAAATCAACGGTAGTCGCAGATGGATCAATATTGGCGTAGCAATGATTCAACCGGCCGAATTTGCCAAAATCTCGACTATCGTCTTCTTTGCGGCCTATCTCTCGCAATACCGACATGCAGTCCATGCTTTCCGGATCTGGAAGCCGTATTTTCTGGTATTGGGCCTGGTGTGCCTGCTGCTCCTGCTCCAGCCGGACCTCGGCATGGTCATGGTCATCGGGGCGACTGTCAGCATCATGCTTTTCATGGCCGGTGCTAGGCTGGTACACATTATCTTCATGGGATCTCTGGCTGCCGCGGCAGCGGCAGTCTTGATTCTGGCTGTCGACTACCGCAGGGAAAGACTGTTCAATTATCTTGATCCCTTCAACGATGCCACTGGCAGCGGCTATCAGCTCGTTCAGTCACTGATTGCGATTGGTCGGGGAGAATGGTTTGGAGTTGGCTTGGGCAACAGCATTCAGAAACTGTTCTATCTGCCCTTTGGCGAGAATGACTTTCTGATCGCGATTATCGGCGAGGAGCTGGGTTCGGTTGGGATCATTGCGATCATACTTATGTTTTCAGCCCTGATGTGGACGGTGTTTCAGCTTGCGCAAAAGTGCTGGACACAAGGGGACATGTTCTGTTCGGTCCTGGCCGTTGGCATCGGCTTTCAAATTTCATTTCAGTCGATCGTGCATGTTGGCGTCAATATCGGGATGCTGCCGACCACAGGCTTGACCTTGCCCTTCATTAGCTACGGCGGGAGCAGCATGTTGAGTTCAATGATTGGAATCGGGCTGCTGCTCGCCATCGAACGACATGTCAGCCATCAGGATCAGAGAGCCATGGAGGGATATCCATGACACGCATCATGATTTTGGCGGGCGGGACCGGCGGGCATGTCATGCCTGCCCTGGCTGTTGCAGAAGAGCTGGCAGAGCACCGGGTTGAACTCTCCTGGGTTGGAAGTGTCGGGGGTCTGGAGTCGCGTCTTGTTCCGCCGGCCGGTATCGCTTACGACACTGTTTCTATCCGGGGTTTGCGGGGACGCGGCGTGATTGGGCTTTTGAAACTGCCATTCATGATGGCAAGGGCCATGCTGCAGGCGTTCAGAATTATCCGCAAAAGAAAGCCGGATGCAATCATCGGCATGGGCGGCTTTGTATCCGGACCCGGCGGGATGGTGGGCGCGGTAATGGGTTTGCCATTGCTCCTGCATGAACAGAATTCAGTCGCAGGGTGGACCAACAGGTTCCTGGCAAGGGCTGCGAACGTGGTGATGTCCGGATTTCCTTCCCCTCGAGGCATTGACCAGTCGGTATGGACCGGCAATCCGGTTCGTCGAAGCATTTCCGAAATTCCCGAG
Organism: Gammaproteobacteria bacterium; assembly: GCA_026709505.1. Lineage (GTDB taxonomy): Bacteria > Pseudomonadota > Gammaproteobacteria > Arenicellales > Poriferihabitantaceae > Poriferihabitans. Next base: position 22,034 of record JAPOSW010000092.1, read on the forward strand.
CCGACAGAGCGATTGTCCGGCATTTCATCTTTGGACCGCATTCTGGTGATTGGAGGCAGCCAGGGGGCAGTCGTGTTTAATTCTGACTTGCCGGAATTGCTGGGCAAGTCGCAGCTCGACAGCCTGCAGGTATGGCATCAGTGCGGCCAGCGGGACGCTGCCCGAATCGCCGCTGAATATGAGCGCCAGGGTATCGAGTGCCGAGTCGATTCGTTCATCGATGACATGGCGGATGCCTATGCCTGGAGTCATGTCGTCATCTGCCGGGCTGGAGCGATGACCATCGCCGAGATCTGCTGTGCCGGGGTGGCAGCAATTCTGGTGCCGTATCCGCATGCCGTGGACGATCATCAGGCGGTCAATGCCGAATTCCTGGTCAAGAACCGGGCCGGCTTGGCGTTTCGGGAACAGGAATGGCACAAGGGTGACTGGCTCGCCGATTTCAAGCGCCTTCTGAAAAATCCCGATGAGGCAATCGAAATGGCCCGTGCGGCACGCGCGCTAGGCAAGCCCGAGGCTTCCCGGTCGGTCGCAGAAACCTGCATGGAGGTCGCATGCGCGAGTTCGTAGAGCATGTCCATTTTGTGGGAATTGGCGGAGCTGGCATGAGCGGCATCGCCGAAGTGCTGCTGGATCTGGGATACCGGGTGTCGGGTTCGGATTTCTCTCGCTCGCGCATCACGCAACGGTTGGCCAGGGCCGGCGCCGAACTGCATTACCGGCACCACTCCGATAATCTGGGCAATGCAGATGTTGTGGTGTATTCCGCTGCAATTGACCGCGGCAATCCGGAACTGGAAGCGGCCCGTCTGCGGAAAATACCGGTGGTGTCCAGAGCGGAAATGCTCGGTGAAGTGATGCGCTTCAAAAAAGGCATCGCGATTACTGGCACACATGGCAAGACCACGACTACCTCTTTGGTGTCCACTCTGCTGATCAATGCCGGAACCGATCCGACCTTTATTGTCGGCGGCGTGATCAATAGCACCAATACCAATAGTCGTTTGGGGGCTGGCGAGTATCTGGTGGCTGAGGCGGATGAGAGCGATGCTTCATTCTTGCACCTGCAGCCACTGATTGCCGTGGTCACCAACATCGATCGGGACCATATGGAAACCTACCAGGGCAAGGTTGAAAACCTGGAACAGGCCTATGTGGATTTTCTGCACAACCTGCCGTTTTATGGATTGGCAATCCTGTGCATTGATGATCCGGGCGTGCAGCGTATTCTGCATTGCCTGAATCGCTCCTGTGTGACCTATGGCTTTTCGGATGCTGCTGATTTCAAGGCCAGCCGGTTTTCACAAGCCGGTCGCGCGAGTACCTTTCAAGTCTCCCGCAGCGGCCAGCCGATTGGCGAGTTCAAATTGGCCTTGCCCGGATGCCATAACGTGCTGAATGCGCTGGCGGTTATTGCGACCGGATTCAGTCTTGGCGTGTCGACGGATGTGATACGCTCGGCATTGTCGGAATTCGAGGGCATATCGCGACGGTTCGAAGCACTGGGGGAAATTCGGCTTGCCGACCATACAGTCGAGCTGGTTGATGATTATGCCCACCACCCGAGTGAGATTGCAGCGACCCTGCGGGCCGCTCGGGATTGCTGGCCACAGCGGCGCCTTGTTGTAGTGTTCCAGCCCCATCGCTACAGCCGAACCCGGGACCTGTTTGATGATTTCGTGCAGATTTTGACGTCCGTGCCCGTTTTGGCAATCACCGAGGTTTATGCGGCCGGCGAGGAACCGATTGCGGGCTTCGGCGGCAAGGCGTTGTCCGATGCCATCCGAAAGGAGGCTGAAACCCTGGAATTTGCCGAAACATTCGATGATCTCAACAGCATTCTCCCGAAAATGACCCGGCAGGATGATGTCTTAATCACCATGGGTGCGGGCAGCATCGGCCAGTTTGCTGCCGAGTTGTCAGCCGGGCAGGCCATGAAGAATTCCAATCCGGAGCAGGCCTGTGTCTGAGTCTGTCGCTTGCAGGAAATTCAGCCCTCCCGAGTTTCTGGCCGGGGAATTGCGGTTTGAAGAGCCGATGTCAAGACATACCAGCTGGAGAACCGGTGGCGTTGCGGACTACATGTATTTTCCCCGCAACAAGCAGGATTTGGTGCAACTGCTCGAGGCCTTGCCAGAAACCATGCCGGTCGCATGGATCGGACTCGGCAGCAACCTGCTGGTGCGTGATGGCGGCATCCGGGGCATGGTGATTCAAGTTTCATCCGGACTCAGGAAAATCGCGGTTCTGGACGATTGTCGGCTGTATGCCGAATCCGGTGCATCCAGCGCCAACGTGGCAAAGACGGCAGCTTCGAACCGGCTAAAGGGGGCCGAGTTTCTGGCAAGCGTTCCCGGATCGTTCGGGGGCGCATTGGCCATGAATGCCGGCGCGTTCGGTGACGAGACCTGGCATCGCGTGGAATCGATCGAGTGCGTTGATCGAAGCGGCAAGTGCACGATTCATGAAAAGCAAGCCGTCCCGCATGGCTATCGCCGGGTGGAACTGCCTCGGGATTGCTGCATACTTGCTGCGACACTGGTGCTTGAAATGGCGCCCGACGAGTATGACGGCAGGGAGATTATTCGCGATCAGCGCAAGCGGCGCAACGCTTCTCAACCGGTGCAAACCGCAAATGCCGGTTCGGTATTTCGAAACCCGGAAGGGGACTATGCCGCCCGACTGATTGAGCAGTGCGGGCTGAAGGGCCATGCCATTGGCAACGCGGCGGTCTCCGATGTGCATGCAAACTTTATTGTCAACCGTGACCGAAAGGCAACTTCCCGGCAGATTGAACAACTGATTTTCCATGTGCGGGACACAGTTGAACAAAACACCGGTGTTCTTCTGGTGCCGGAAGTGCGGATTGTTGGAGACAGCCAATGAATGATGATCAACGATACAGTCGCTTGTCTATCGAGCCGGATATTCGCTCAAAACGGGTAGAACCGGTCATGAGCCTTGATTTTGAAGAGCCGGAACTGCTCATTGAGCAGGAATATCAAGAACCGGATATTCCTGGTGTGCCGAAAACCGTTCGTCCCTGGGTCAAGCCGGTGCTCTTTCTTGCCGCCATGATCCTGCCGCTGGTGAGCATCTATGCTGTCGACCAGCGGCTGATCCAGGACAGGTTTCTGTTTACCCAGATTGCCATCAAGGACGGATTTGACAGTCGCGGTGCCGGGCAAATCCGAGAAACTGCCCTGTCCGAGCTCGATGGCAACTTCTTCTCAGCCAATCTTGGGAAAGTGAAGGACCGGGTTGCGCAAGCGCCCTGGATATCTTCCGTCTCCGTACATCGCCAATGGCCCTCAACGCTGGTCATCGCGGTCGACCCGATCAATCCGGTGGCGCGATGGAATGATCGGAAATGGATTAACTATACCGGAGAGGTACTCGATATTCCGCCGTTTATCGAGGCGCATGAAATAGCGCATCTGCCTGTCCTTTCCGGAGCGCCGGACGAGGAATCGAAAATATTCGAGTTCTATCTTGACTGGTCGGAGAGATTTGCGGCATGGGGCCTGACCCTGGTTTCGCTGACCGCCGACGATGTGCAGGAATGGCATCTTGAGCTGTCCCCCAGCGTCTTGTCCAGAGCCAGAACGCCATCCGAAAGTTCGCCTGAACCTTCCGGGGAGCTCAAGACCCCGACTCGCATGGTGGTCAATCAGCAAAATGCGGTAGAACGCATTTCAAGGTTCGTGGCCAGTCTTGACCGAGGATTGATCGATCAGTTTGAGAGGATCGAATCAATCGATCTTCGCTATACCAACGGCTTTGCAATTCGCTGGAAAGAAGAAGAGGGAGAGACTGTGGCAATGCGGGAGTCCGGATAACCGTGCAATAAATGTAAACTGTTGAAAAGATCATGCCGAAAAAACTACCGGATCCCATACTTGTCAGCCTTGATATCGGTACCACGAAGGTGCTTGCGATCGTGGCCGAGTTCAATGCACTGGGCGAGATGAAGATCATTGGCCTGGGGCATCATCGCTCCAAGGGCATGAAAAAAGGCGTGATTTCAGATATTGAATCGACAGTCCAATCGATACAGAGGGCGGTTGAAGAGGCCAGCCTGATGGCGAATTACGATATCAGTTCTGCCTATGTCGGGATTGCCGGCACCCATATTCACAGCATTAACTCGCTCGGGGTAGCGCCAATCAAGAATGGCGAGGTGGATGAGCACGATGTCCGACGCGTCCTTGAGGCGGCTAGGGCGATGGCAGTGCCAAGCGACCACAGTATCCTGCATGTTTTGCCACAGGATTTCACCATTGATGGTCAACAGGGCATACAGGACCCGATAGGCATGTCCGGAGTCAGAATGGAGGCCGGCGTTCACGTGATAACCGGAGCCACAAGCGCGGCCCAGAACATCATGAAATGCATCCGCCGCTGCGGTCTTGAAGCCAATGCGCTGGTGCTTGAGCAGATTGCTTCCTCCGAAACGGTGTTGAGCCATGACGAGAAGGATCTCGGGGTATGCATGGTTGATATTGGCGGGGGAACCACCGACATCGCCGTTTATCACGATGGCTTTATCAAGCATACCGCGGTCATTCCTGTCGCTGGCGATCACGTTACCAATGACATAGCGATGGCATTCAATACGCCCAAGACCGTCGCAGAAGAGATCAAGAAATGCTTCGGAAATGCCCTGATTCAGCTGGTTGACAAGGATCAGGAAATCGAGATTGCCAGTATTGGCGGGCGGCCGCCGAGAAAGCTGAAGCGCTGGGCGTTGGCTGAGGTCATCGAGCCGAGGATTGACGAGCTGTTGATGATGATTCAGGCCGAGCTGGACCGCAGCGGATTTCTCAACCTGATCGGTTCTGGAATCGTGCTGACCGGCGGCACATCGGTTCTGGATGGAATCGTTGAACTGGCGGAGGAGATTTTTCACCTGCCGGTTCGCCGCGGCATGCCGGACTATGAGGGCAATCTGGAGCAATCGATCAAAAATCCGATCTTTTCAACTGGCATCGGGCTAATCAAGCACGGTTATGCCCGGCAAAACCGAAAGAGCCTGATCCTCGAAGAATATTCGACTGAAGGAAAAATAGGCAAATCCATCACAGGGTGGGTAAAGAGCATTTTTGCATAAACAGAAAACGAGAAACAACCCTTCATTGCAACCAACCAATTTTATACGGAGAAATAAGCTATGTTTGAACTTGAAAATCAGCGCGCGGTAATCAAGGTTATCGGTGTTGGCGGGGGTGGCAGCAATGCTGTCGAATACATGCTGTCGGCCAATCTGACCGATGTTGAATTTATCATCGCCAATACCGATGCACAGGCCTTGAGTACTGCGTCATCTGGATTAATCACCAAGCTCCAGCTGGGTGAGACGATTACCCGGGGTCTGGGGGCCGGTGCAAATCCTGAAGTCGGCCGACAGGCGGCGCTGGAAATGCGTGACAGCATTACCAGTGCGCTCCAGGGGGCCGATATGGCATTCATAGCGGCAGGCATGGGCGGCGGCACCGGTACCGGAGCAGCGCCGGTTGTGGCCGAAGTCGCGCGAGAGCTGAAAATACTTTCGGTCGCGGTGGTTACACGGCCCTTTGATTACGAGGGAGAGAGGAGGAAAGCGATCGCGGAGGAAGGCATTGCCGAACTTCAGAAGCATGTCGATTCCCTGATCATCATCCCCAATGACAAAATTCCTGAAGTTGCAGGCGGTGACGAGAGTTTCCAGACCGCCTTTGGCATGGCCGACCAGGTCCTGCTCGACGCGGTCAAGGGCATTTCCGATGTGATAACCAAGCCCGGCAAGATCAACCTTGACTTTGCCGACGTGAAAAACGTCATGGGTTCCATGGGCATGGCCGTTATGGGGTCAGCCACGGCAACGGGTGAAAATCGAGCAAAAGAGGCGGTCCAGATGGCCATCTCCAGCCCATTTCTGGAAGATGACGAAATCGAGGGTGCAAAAGGCATTCTGGTCAATATCACCGGCGGACCGGACATGACCGTCAACGAGTTCGGGAATATCTGCAAAATCATCCGCGAGTACGATCACCGGGACTGCAACATTATCATTGGCTCATTGATTGATAATGACATGGTAGATGAGATCAGCGTCACAGTGGTCGCTACTGGCCTGACTTTCAGTGGGCCGCGTGGGATCGGGCTGGTTCAGCCTTCAGATGGAATCGATGAGAGGCAAACGGAGATCGATGAAGCCCCGCCGCTGCGCCAGGCTCGGCAAATGCGCATGGTCGGCAACCAGGCATACGACTTATCGGAGCGAAACATGGATTACTATGATCTGCCTCACTGGTTGCGCAAGCAGGCCGATTGAAGGGAAGAATCGGCCAGGGCTGAACCGCTCGAGTTCGGGCTGGAATCGAGTCCCGCTTATGGCTTCTATTTCTCCGTGCATTAAAAAAGAACCGTCCATAAGTATTGATTAAGGCCGAGATTTCTTGTTAAATCCCGGCCCATTCACCGAATTGGCAAGCAGGTTCACACATTCAGGAATTCTGCGCAAGCGCTGTATTTGTCATCAACAAGCCTCGGCGTGTGCGACGTGCCCCTCTCAAATCGCGTCTCTATTGTTGGACCATTACTGAACAATTTTTAACTATGAGTAAAAATATTGTAATAAAAGCAAGGCATGACTGCTATGTATAATTGTCGTGTCGGATAATACGCCAAATTTTGCAAGCCTGTAGTTATGGATTATCGATGATCAAGCAAAGGACATTGAAGAATCGCATTCGCGCGACCGGTATCGGCTTACATACCGGTGAGAAAGTGACCTTGCGGCTGATGCCGGCAGATGCCAATCAGGGTATCGTTTTTCGTCGCCTGGATGCGGAAGGACAGGAAATGGGAGAATTTCAGGCGGATGTCGAATACGTTCGGGATACCCGTTTGTCGACAACTCTGGAAAAAGACGGAATTCGGGTCTCGACGGTTGAGCATCTGATGTCGGCGTTTGCCGGCCTGGGCATTGACAATGTGATCGTCGAACTGAATGCTTCGGAGATTCCGATCATGGACGGCAGCTGCGGCCCTTTTGTATTCCTGTTGCAGTCGGCCGGCATCGTTGAACAGCCTGCACCGAAAAAGTTTATCCGGATCAAGCGGCACATCAAGATCAATGACGGCGACAAGTGGGCGAGTCTCAGTCCCTATTCAGGCTTCAAGGTCAAGTTCACCATCGACTTTGATCATCCGGTCATGCAAAATTCGACCCAGAGCGAGGAACTGCAATTCTCGACCACTTCCTTCATCAAGGAAGTCAGCAGGGCCCGGACTTTCGGATTTATTGATGAGCTGGAAATGCTGCAAAATGCCGGGCTTGCACGAGGGGGCAGTTTTGAAAACGCCATTGTTCTGGATTCCTTCCATATTCTGAACAAGGAAGGACTGCGCTACGAGGGGGAATTCGTCAAGCACAAGATACTCGATGCGATTGGCGACCTGTATTTGACGGGACATCTCCTGATCGGCGAGTTTCAGGCCTACAAATCGGGGCATTCCCTCAACAATCAGCTGATCCGAAAGTTGATGCAGGACAAGTCCGCATGGGAACTGGTGAGCTTCGATGGTCCGGAACAGGCGCCGATCTACTTCAACGACGTCGCACTGGCTTATTGATTTCTGAGCCTGCGTTTTGCAGAATGGGCCAGATTGGCGAGCGATGCTTTCAGGCGCGGGTTCTTGATATTCCGGGCGGTCTTGAGGATTTGATTGGCGGCTCCTTCCGATATCGGCATGACATGGTCGTTTTGTTCGATAACTGGCATTTCCCGGCCTTTTTCCGGGCTTGAATGTGACGGCTTGACCCGCACCGCAATCTCCTTGACTAAAATACCCCGATCCATAAACTTGCGCATGATGGTCGGAGCCTGAGCGCGAAAATTGGTGGCCCAGACCGACGACTGGCATTCAATCACCAGTTTGCCGGACCGCTGGAGCATGGGGCGGGCAAAGGGGGTGAGGCTGCCGGCAATCGCAGTCCAGGCTTTTTGCAGCTTGATGTCCTGATCGCTATCAGGCGCATTCATTTCTGGGCGTATAATGTGCTTGATGAAAGCCGAGATCGGCTTTGCAGAAGTCTTGGACAGATCCTGGGCCATTGGCTTCAATTTCGTATTTCCTAATCCTATTATACCGAACCCATGTTGCAAACCGCATTGAACAAGGTTTTTGGAAATCGCAATCAGCGACTGCTGCGCAAGATGCAGAAATCCGTGCAGCGGATCAATGCGCTGGAATCTGCCATGCAATCGCTCTCCGACGATGAACTGAAAGCCAGAACCGGTGAATTCAAGGCACGTGCCGCCGAAGGGGAGGCCGCCGAAAACCTGCTTGAAGAGGCCTTTGCCGTGGTTCGCGAAGCATCGGTGAGAACCACTGGATTGCGGCATTTTGATGTTCAGCTGATTGGCGGAATGGTCCTGAATGAAGGCAAGATCGCGGAGATGAAAACCGGAGAGGGAAAGACGCTGGTTGCCACATTGCCAGCCTATCTGAACGCAGTTTGCGGCATTCCAGTGCATATCGTAACCGTGAACGACTATCTCGCCCACCGGGATGCGAACTGGATGGGCGAGATCTACCGGTTTCTTGAACTGACGGTCGGGGTTGTGCATTCTGGCCAGCCGCGGGAGGACAAGCAGCAAGCCTATCTTTCAGACATTGTTTACGGGACCAACAACGAGTTCGGGTTTGATTATCTGAGGGACAACATGGCGTTTTCCGGTCAGGATCGTTTCCAGCGCGAGCTGGGTTTTGCGATTGTTGATGAGGTGGACTCGATTCTGATCGACGAGGCCCGGACTCCGCTGATCATATCGGGCCCTTCGGAGGGCAATGTCGAGCTGTACCGGCAAATGAACAAGGTCGTGCCGCGCCTGGAGCGTCAGCTTGAAGAGGATGGCCCCGGCGATTTCAGCGTTGACGAGAAAACCCGTCAGGTATCGCTTACTGAGACGGGTTTTGAAAGCGCCGAGAGAGTGCTTGCCGAATCCGGTTTGCTGCCTGAAGGGGGCAGCCTTTACGACATCAGCCATATTGGCCTGCTGCACCATCTGTATGCCGGGCTGAGAGCCCATCATGTGTTCAGACTGGATATCGAGTATATTGTCCGCGACAATTCGATTGTGATCATTGATGAATTTACCGGTCGGATGATGCCCGGACGGCGCTGGTCTGAAGGCCTGCATCAAGCAGTAGAGGCCAAGGAAGGGGTGGTCATTCAACAGGAAAACCAGACTCTTGCCTCAATCACGTTCCAGAATTACTTCCGGCTTTACGACAGCCTCTCGGGCATGACCGGAACGGCCGATACCGAGGCCCCGGAATTCCTGCAGATTTACGGGCTTGAGGTGGTGGTCATGCCGACCAATCAGCCGATGATCCGCAAGGACTTGCCGGATCAGGTGTATCGCACTTCGAAAGAAAAATACGAAGCGATCGTCCAGGGCATTGAAGACTGCCGGTCCAGACAGCAGCCAGTGCTGGTTGGCACTGCTTCCATTGAGTCATCGGAACTGGTCTCGGGAATTCTCAAGAAAAAGAAGATTCCCCATCAGGTTCTGAATGCAAAGCAGCATCAGCGGGAAGCCGAGATCATCGCCGAGGCCGGCAGACCGGGCAAGGTTACGATTGCCACCAACATGGCTGGCCGAGGAACCGATATTGTCCTTGGCGGCAATCTGGAGATTGAGCTGGCGCAGCTGGAAGATTCGTCCCAGATCGAAAAGGCCAGAGCCGAGTGGCAAGTCCGGCATGAGCAAGTGATTGAATCAGGAGGTCTGCATGTCCTGGGCACGGAAAGGAACGAATCCCGACGTGTTGACAATCAGCTGAGGGGGCGCTGTGGGCGGCAGGGCGATCCGGGCTCCAGCCAGTTCTATCTTTCGCTGGAAGATTCGCTGATGCGGATTTTCGGGTCCCAGAAGATAGCCGGACTGATGGGCAAGCTAGGCATGGAAGAGGGAGAAGCCATCGAGCACACATTGGTCACTCGAGCGATTGAGAATGCCCAGAAAAAAGTCGAGGGACATAATTTCGACATGCGCAAGCAGTTGCTGGAATACGATGATGTTTCAAACGAGCAGCGCAAGATCATCTATGACCAGCGCAATGATCTCATGGAGAGCGATGATATCTCGGATTACATCGACTATGCCAGGGAAGAAGTCATCAAGCAGGCGATTGACCATTCGGTCCCCCCGCAGACTCTGGAAGAGCAATGGGAAGTGCCTCAACTCGAGCAGGACCTGAAGCGGGACTTTGGCCTGGAGCTGCCCATTTCCAGGTGGCTTTCGCAGGAGGGCAATCTGGATGAGGACTCCTTGCGAGAGCGGATTATGGATGCGGTCGTCAAGAATGCCGAAGCCAAGTCCAAACAGGTAGGCGAGGCCAACATGCACACCTTCGAAAAGCACATTATGCTCAAGGTGCTTGACGAGAAGTGGAAAGAGCATCTGGCCAACATGGATTACTTGCGTCAGGGGATAGGCCTTCGAGGGTATGCGCAGAAGAATCCCAAGCAGGAATACAAGCGCGAAGCGTTTTCGATGTTCAACGCCCTGCTTGATTCAGTGCGTCATGACGTGATTTCGATTCTGGCCAGGGTACATATTCCAACCGAGGAAGAGCAGATTGAAATGGAAAACCGTCTGCGCCAACGCCAGGCTGAAGAAGCCAAAATGAAGTATGTTCATGAAAATGCATCCGGCCAGCAAGATGATGCGAAAGATTCGGGAGGACAGACGTTTGTGCGTTCCACTCGCAAGGTCGGCCGCAACGAACCGTGTCCTTGCGGTTCCGGAAAAAAATTCAAGCACTGCTGCGGCAGGATTTGATTCCGGTGTCCGGCAAAGCTGAACGAAAAAGCCCCCTGGCCCCGCCGGATTTTCCGGAACTGCCTGCCATCAAGGGACTTGGCATGGCTGCTGGCGATGCCGCAATCAAGCATGCTGGACGCAATGATCTGGCGATCTGGACTGTGGATTCCGGCACCTCTGCTGCCGGGCTGTTCACGCGCTCCATGCTGCCGGCGGCTCCAGTTACCGTTACCAAGGAGCATATACAGGCCGCACCTCCAAGAGCATTGCTCGTCAATTCGGCCAATGCGAACGCATTTACGGGGCTGCAGGGGCTTGCTGATTGCCGCACCATAGCCAGGGCGACTGCTGAAGCGCTTGGGTGCAAGCCGGAACAAGTACTCATGGCTTCCACGGGAGTGATTGGAGAGCCGCTTCCCGTCAGGCAAATCATGGACCGAATACCGGAACTGCCTAAAAAAATCAGGCCGGCTGCATGGCAAGATGCTGCCGAGGCCATCATGACTACAGATACCTTTGCCAAAGGTGCGCATGCTCATGCAGTCATAGATGGACAGCCGGTGACACTCTGTGGCGTGGCCAAGGGTTCCGGAATGATTGCGCCGAACATGGCGACCATGCTGGCTTTCTGCTTTACCGATGCCCGGATTCCCGGCGTGCAGTTGCATGAGATGCTGCTGGCAAGCGCTGATCGAACATTTAATGCGATCACGGTGGATTCAGACACGTCAACCAGCGATATGCTGCTGCTGTTTGCGACCGGGAAAGCAGGACATGCTCCGCCCGGGTCCGTCGATGATCCCCGATTCGAGGGGTTTCGAGCGGCATTGGATGAACTCCTGAAGGATCTAGCCATTCAGATTGTTCGAGATGGCGAGGGAGCGTCGAAATTGATAGAGACACGGATTTCGGGTGCTGAGAGCGATGCTTCCGCCCGCAAGATTGCCGAGTCGGTTGCAAATTCACCGCTGGTCAAGACTGCGATTGCGGGGGGCGATGCCAACTGGGGCAGAATCATCATGGCGCTTGGCAAGTCGGGGGAGAATGTACAGGCGGAGCATCTCCTGATCAGGATTGGCGGCGAGCTCGTGGCCTCGGGCGGCCAACGGGCTGAAAACTATGACGAGTCTCGGATTACCCGGCATCTTGAAGGGGACGAAATACTGATTGAGGCGGAACTTCAAATCGGCAGCGGAGCGTTCACGATCTGGACTTGTGATCTCACCCATGGCTATATCTCCATCAATGCAGACTACCGTAGTTGAGCCGAGAGTGCAGGTGGTGGTTGGCTTGCTGGTCAATCGGGACCGCAATTTGTTTGTCCAGCAGCGGCGTTCTGGGACGCCGTGTGCAGGTCAATGGGAGTTTCCGGGAGGCAAAATCGAACCGGGAGAGGATGCTTGCTCGGCATTGGTTCGGGAGCTTGATGAAGAGCTCGGCATTCAAGTGCAGCATGCCAGGAAACTGACGACGATCACGCACGACTACGAGCATGCCGGAGTTGAACTTGAGGTGTTTGCAATCGATTCGTACCGTGGAATTGCCGCGGGCATGGAGGGTCAGGCCTTTGCCTGGCTCGACAGTGAAACGGTCCGCCAGTTGAATGTGCTCGAAGCCGTTCACGTGATTCTCGATCATCCCGAGGTCGGGAGAATGGTTCAGCTATCAAAAAGCGATGAATAGAGTGTGTGTAGCTTCTCGACTTGCCCTGCAAGATCATCAAGGGAACCATCGTTATTCAGGACGTCATTGGCATATCGAATGCGTTCTTGGTCCGTCAGCTGCACGGACATGACCTTTTGCACATCCTGTACGGTCAGGTTTCGGGTGACGGTGAGCCGCCCAATCCTGGTTTTAGGATCAGAGGTCACTACCAGAACCCGGTCCATGGCTTGCCACTGACCGGTTTCAATCAAGAGTGGAATTTCCAAAATGCAGTAGGCATCCTTGAGGGCAGAGACTGCATCGCGCATGTACTTCCGGATTGGCGGATGCAGGATTGATTCAAGGGCTTTGAGGCGTTCCGGGTCATTGAACACTACTTTTGCCAACCGAGATCGGTCAAGACTGCCATCGCTATTTTGCATGTCATTCCCGAAGGCATCCAGGATTTGCCCGAGTTGTGGGCTTCCCGGATTGACCAGTCCCCTGGATACCTGGTCGGCACTGAGTACCGACACCCCCAGATCCCCGAACATGCCAGCAACAGTCGATTTACCGCTCCCAATCCCTCCGGTCAGTCCAATGGTACGGGTTTTCCCCCTTTCATTCATGCCAGCCCGCCAGCCCTCATTCGGCATATGCGGGCAGGTTCCGCACAGGCTGTGAATGCATAATCCTTGTCTTGCCTTCAAGAGCAATCAATCCGGGATAACTGACAGGATAGTGCTTCATGAAACGCACGTCTTGATGGCTGAGGGCCGGTTGGATCTCTCGCAAAAATAACCTGTTCATTGGTTGTTCAAGCATCAAGGCGAAAATTGCACATCTGTTAGATATCAATCAACCGGCATATCAAGGCTGTGGACAGGCCATTTTAGCGAGGCTTCTTGGCTGGAAAAAAGTTCGGATACCGGTGCCGTTCCCCGTGCCCCGTTCACGGTTGCTAGTTTCCAGCGAACCAAAGCCAGTATGTGATTGCTTTGCTTCATTAAGATACGACGACTTGAGCCGGTGCTTGACTGATGAATTAGCGCTATTCTCCAAGAAAGGGAGTGGGCTTGACGTATGGGTAGCGTGCCTTTGCCTTGGTCTCGATTGCGCTTGAATTGCGGACATAGCGCTTGTCGTCATCGTTGCGTACCGAATGAACCCATTCAGGGTCTCCGCCTGTCGATTCATGTATTAATTTTCTTTCACGCTGGCTCTGAAGACAGGATTCATGGATTGAGCATGGATCCCAGTCTTTTAGCAGCATCTTGAGGAGAGATTGCTGCAGGAGTTCCTGCTCAGGCTGGTCAATCAAATTCGTCAATTCGTTTGGGTCGCTGGACAGGTTGTACAGCAACGATGGATGCTCATGAGTATAAATCAGCTTATGCTGATGGCTTCGTATCATGCGGCAAGGCGCATTGACGCCTTCGCCCGTGTATTCGGAAATGACCAGACTGTTCCACTCCGCGCTTCCAGAAAGCAGTGGCATCAGGCTATGGCCGTCAAGTGGAGAGACTGTATCTTCAGGATTGCCGCCGGCAACATCAATCAGAGTCGGGAGCAAGTCAACCAGCGACACGAGCTCCTTGACGCGTGATACGTTCTTCATCCCCGGAATCCTGATCAGCAATGGAACCGCAGTCGACCACTCAAAGAAGGCCTGCTTGAACCACATGCCCCTTTCGCCGAGCATCTCGCCATGGTCGGAAGTGAGGATGACAACGGTGTTCGAGTCAAGATTCAGAAGTTCGAGCGTATCAAGCAGTCTTCCGATTTTATCGTCGAGATAAGAGCACATGCCAAAATATGCGTGTCGCGCATTCAGGACATGATCTTCTGTCACTTCATGCATGTCCCCTGCATGGGCATAGTGTAGCCAGCGGCTCATGACGTCCATTTCATCCAGGTCAAGTTCACGCACGGTCGGCATGTCGATTTGATCATGCTGGTAACGATCCCAGTATTCGGGAGTTGTTACGTATGGCGAGTGAGGATGGGTGAACGATACCCACAGTAGAAATGGCGAGTCAGTGTTATAGCGAGCGAGGTCGTGGAGTTTTTGCGTACTCGCGTATTCCACTTCTTCATCATAATCGATCTGCAGGCTTCTCGTGCACACCCCTGAATCAACAACGGCTCGCATGTTGATTCCTGTGGGGCGATAGCGTTCCCCGGCAATCCAGTCCGGCGTCCAGGCAAAGTTTGATGGATAGATGTCAGTGGTGATTCGCTCATTGAAGCCGTGCAGTTGATCAGGTCCAATGAAATGCATCTTCCCAGAAAGGACAGTATGATACCCCTCGCGGCGCAAGTAGTGCGCCAGTGTCGGCACTGAAGCAGGCAGTTCACTGGCATTGTCCCATACGCCAATAGAGTTCGCATAACGGCCGGTCAGCATTGATGCCCGTGACGGTACGCATAGCGGAAAATTACAGTAGGCGTTCTCGAATACGGTTCCTGATTCGGCTAACCGGTCAATATGAGGAGTCCTGGTTAGGCCATGTCCATATGCAGCAAGTGCTTTTGCACTCATCTGGTCGGTCTGGATTACCAGAACGTTGAGGCGTTCAGTCACGGCAAATCCCCATCAACTGGGTTGCGAATCGTCAGCATTGGGCGTGCAGCATGTGAGACCACACGCCCAGTTCAGATAGTCAATGGAAACAAATCCTATTGGATCGTCATGCCAAGTTTCTCGGTCAGTACCTTGAACGCAGTATACTGATTCTCTACGAAATCCCTAGTCTCGGCCGGCGGCAGTACATGCGGTACCGAACCTAGGCCCTTGGTCAGTTTCAGCCATGCCTTGTCCTGTGAAATGTTCTGAAGCACATCGACCCATTTAGCGGCTACCTCATCCGGGAGATTGGGCGGTCCCCACACACCGCTCCAGCCTATGACAGTTTCCAGTCCCGGATAGCCGGCTTGCGCTGCAGTGGGAACATCCTTGATGCTCGCAATCCTCTCTGGAGTCGTCACTACCAGTGCACGGAGCTTGCCAGCCTGGATGTTGCCAATCACGCCGGATAGATTTTGAAACAGCATATCGACGTGTCCGCCGACTACTGCGGCCGCAGCCTTGCCGCCACCCTTGTATGGTACATGTTTCATTGCATCAGCGCCCATGCCGAATTGGTCAAGCACCATGACCATGGCAACATGAAGGAGTGTTCCTACTCCGGCGGACGAATAACTCAAGTCTGCTCCACCTTCAATTGCCTCCTTGATATCGTCCAGAGACTGATAGGGAGAGTCTGCCGCTACCGCAAGTACAAAAGGGTTCAGTTCCAGCAAGCCCAGGAAGGTGTATTCATCCCACTTGTAGGGAATCGTCCGATTCATGGCCGGAACGGCAGCTTGAGATCCGACTCTTGCGAGCAGGAGTGTGTAGCCGTCATTTGCGCCTTTGACAACGGTTGTGGATCCCGAGACGCCGGCTGCGCCGGTTCGATTAACGACCAGGATGCTTTCGCCTAGATACGACGGAGCGGTTGCCGACAATGTTCGAGCTGCCAAATCTGCAGCTCCGCCAGGACCATAAGGGGATACCAGAGTCACTGGCTTGGTCGGATAGTCGGCTGCCGATACACCAGAAATGCCCAATGCTGTGACAGCCGCCAGCATGCTGAGCGCAAGTCTTGTCATTCTTTTCATTTACATAATCTCCAATTGTTGCTGAACAGAAGCAGGAATCGTCCTTGCAGGGCAAAACCGATATCCTGCCGCTCGATGTGTGTTATTATGACATTTATTAATTACATTATGTAACTAAAAATATTATTGTTCAAGGAGGCAGTGTGCCGTTGACATTCAGACCGCCGGATGCCGCAAGGGACGTTTCAGGCCGTGGCAGACATTTCGTGATGCTGGAAATAATGAAGCATGGACCCCTTTCCCGGTCGGAAATTGCGCGAAGAATCGGTATCACCGAAGCCTCTGTTTCGAGGATTACACGCGAGTTTATTGATGCTGGTCTCATTGAGGAAACCGGGTTTATCCGTGGTCCAAGTCAACCGGGGCGCAAGCGCATCGGGGTTCAAATCCGCGCCGAGGCCGGCTATGTTGCCGCTATTGCCCTCAATGCATTTAGTCAAGACATTGTCATAGGGAATATCGCCAGCCAAATAGTTGCAAGGCGGCGGCTGCACTTTACGGATATGAGTTCAGCTGCTGAAGTCTTGAAAACCTGTGCGGCGGAACTGCTCGACTTGATTGCGCATGCGGGACTTGAAAAACGAGAGATATTGAATTTTGCCACAATATTGACTGGATCGATTGACCCGGTTGGCATGAAGGTATTCAACGCATTCCCTATTGATTGGCAAGACGTTGACGTGAAAGCAATTCTAAATCGACAACTCGGATCGCCATTAGTGCTTGAGAGCATCTCAAATGCGAAGAATCTGGCTGCGCGCTGCAACAGTTCAACGCGCAAGCTGGATAACGTTGTGCTGTTCAATTGTTCTTTAACCATTGGCTGTAGCGTTCTCTCTGAAGGCAGGTTGCTTCGGGGGCATGAATCCAGGGTGGGGATGATCGACTCATTGAGAGTGCCTGGCGCAAACGGTGAAATGAAACCGGTTAATGCGGCTGCAGGTGGAATCGCGCTGATTAACGAAACTGACTCTCTAAACAGCAGCCGGGGCAAGGATCTGGAGAACTTTTCAGCCCTATTGAGCAATGTCATTGATGGCAATTCACAAGAACCTCTGGTTTCTGGCGCCTGTACCCTTTACCAGGCCGGATACTCGCTGGGTTATGCGATCATGAATTTTCATTCAATCCTGCATCCGCAGCGCATCCTGGTTTCTGGGCCGTTGATTGCCAGTTCGCAATACCGTGGCGGAATCACCAATGCAGTGGAAAAATATATCGGCCTTGATTGCGCCCAGAACCGAATAGAGTTTCTGGACATGCAGAGCTATCAGGCTGCGCTGTCACTCGCTGTCCAGCATTTTCTTTTGCTTTCAGGTGAGGCAACGGAATCAATTCGCGCTCTGTCTGTTGCGTATGCGTGAGTCCCGGTCAATAGGGCTGATCATTGCTGCGCTTGGGCTGCTGGCGTTCTTTGTATTGATTCCTGTTGGAATAGTTACACCATCAAATATAGAAAGTCTTGCACTGGCACCGGATTTTTGGCCGAGCATCATTGCATCCGTCTTTGTGATGACGGGAGTGATCTTGCTGATTGCTCCGGCCAGATATGCCCAGCCTTCGTCGGAAGGCCAGGCTTGCAGCATTACCCGTATCGCAAGACTTTTTTTGCTGCTTGGCGTCTTGTTTGGAGTCTATGTCGCTACCCCTTACCTTGGCTTGGTCGTGCCAGCCATGTTGATGGTCTCTGGATTGAGCTGGCTCGCTGGTGAACGGCGCTGGAAATTCCTGATCGTTCTGTCATTTGTCAGCCCTGTCGCATTGGCCATGTTTTTCACCTACGCTGCAAAGGTTCCGATACCGCTTGGTGTTTTCGAGTTCATATACGGTTGATCCCCTGTGTACGAAAATCTAGTTCAAGCTGTTGGATTGTTTTTTACCTTCCAAAACATATTGATCGTTCTGGCTGGCGTGCTGATCGGTGCTGTCGTTGGCGCAATACCGGGCATGTCTACGCCAATGGGCGTAGCTTTGGTTCTTCCGTTTACCTTTACGATGGAACCCGTCACTGGCATTTTGCTATTGCTTGGGGTGTACAAGGGTGGCTTGTATGGCGGTTCGATTACTGCAATTCTGATCAAGGCCCCAGGCACTCCGGCGGCTTCCTGCACAGTGTTGGACGGTTACCCGTTAACGCAAAAGGGGCAAGCCAGAAAAGCTCTCGACATGGCGCTTTATGCTTCCTGTTTCGCTGATTTTGTATCCAACATGTCGCTGATTCTACTGGCTGGCGTTTTGGCGGGCCTCGCATTGAAGTTCGGCCCGCCCGAATTTTTTACGCTGATCTTGTTTTCCCTGACAATAATTGCCGGTGTTTCCGGAGACAATCTTGTCAAGGGAATCGCCTCGGCATGCCTTGGGTTGATGTTTGCCGTCATCGGCCTGGACATGGTTTACGGTACGAATCGATTTTTGTTCGGTAACTGGAATCTCATGGGCGGGTTGTCCTTCATTCCGGTACTGATTGGACTTTTTGCGCTTCCTGAAATTATCCAGTTCTTCGTAAATGGCGTTGCCGGTCGGGTCCAATCCGCAACCATGCGAGGCGGCGGCGCCAGTTTCGCGGATTTCAAGCGCTGCTTCAAGTCCATCCTGCGCGGCAGCCTGATTGGCGTTGGACTGGGGGCGATTCCAGGTATTGGAGGGGCGCCGTCGGCATTTCTCTCCTACAGCGAGGCACGGCGAACATCAAGGAACCGAGACAATTTCGGCAAAGGCGAATTGGAGGGAGTGGCCGCTGCCGAAGCCGGAAACAATGGCGTTGCAGGAGCAACGATGATCCCGCTTCTGGCACTCGGTGTGCCGGGAGATGTAATCACCGCCATCATTCTCGGCGCTTTCATGATTCATGGGCTTCGCCCCGGACCATTGCTGTTTGTCGAAAACCTATCATTGATCTACGCACTGTTCATCGGAATCATGCTGAGCAGCCTGTACCTGTTCATCGTTGGCAAGTTTACCATCCGCCTGATCAGCCGCATTGCCGAAGTGCCCAACCGAATTTTGTATCCCATTGTTCTGCTGCTGTGCTTGTTTGGAACATTTGCAATCAACAACAATATGTTCGACGTTCTGGTCATGCTGCTGATGGGATGCGTTGGCTATGTGATGATGCTCTATCGTTTTCCAGCCCCTCCATTCTTGATTGCCTTCATACTTGGCCCTTTGCTGGAAGATAATTTTCGTCAATCCTTGATTCTCTCGGATGGAGGGGTTGGCATTTTGTTCAGAAGTCCGATCTGCATCATGTTCTGGATTCTGACGGTACTGTCTGTGGTGTTTCTGGTGAATGGCAGACGGAAAAATATTCCATTAAGCGCGTAATCAGGAGGTTCAGTGTCAATGCCCGGTCATTCCGCCAGTGGAAACAGGCTGTTTTCGATCGCGGTTGTTTCCGATACGCATCTGAACAGCGTTGAGGACGATGCCAACACCGTGTTTCCGGTCAACCGCTATGCAAACCCGAGATTGCGCAGGGTGATTGAAGACTTGAACCTGCGTGATATTGAAAGGGTGTTCCATCTTGGCGATGTCGTGCATCCGGTTCCCTCTGCGGGTGAGTCATACGAACAAGCCTCAAAGTGTTTTTTTGAGCAAATCGAGCTTTTGGATCACCCCATTCACATTATTCCCGGCAATCATGATGTCGGGGACAAGCCGCTGCCATGGGCGCCGTCAGGGACCATTCGCCAATCGTTTGCCGATGCCTACTCGAAGTGTTTCGGAGAGCACTATTTTGCGTTGCGGCAGCAAGGCATTGTCTTTGTTGGCATCAATGCGCAGCTGTTTGGCTCGGGGATTGAACTCGAAACAGAGCAGATGCAGTGGTTGAAGGGCAAGCTCAATGAATGCATGGAAGACCGGGTTTTCCTATTTTCGCATTATCCGCCATATCTGCTCGATGTTGATGAACCGGAACATTATGACAATCTCTCGCTTGAAAGCCGTCGTGCCTTTCTGAATCTTCTTGATGCTTTCGGAGTCGAAGCGCTGTTTGCCGGGCATGTTCACCATTTCTGGTACAACCGCTGCAACCAGTGCAATATTTACGTATTGCCTTCAACAGCTTTCACAAGACAGGATTACAGTGAAATGTTTCGTGTATCGCCAGGCAATCAATTCGGGCGCGATGATCAGCCGAAACTGGGATACTTTTTGGTTCATGTTTTTGAGCAGGGGCACGAATTCGAGTTTATTCGCTGTGTGGAAACCCAAGTGAAAGCGGGTCATCCGGATCGACGCTATTCGCTGGCAGTCAATCGATACCGGTCGAGATCGGAGACTCGTCCAGTGCTGGGAATCGAATTGCGCGATGACTGGCAGGATCTGGCATGCATTCCTCCTTCCGGAGCACTGGATGAATTTGATCGCAAAACTGTCCGAAACGATTATGCCTTGCTTGCGTTGTGGGATATGGGCATTCAGCGTATCAAAATCACTGTATCAGACTTAATTGAAGAAAGGCGTCGGAAACGGCTGGAAGAGCTGGTTCATCTGGGATTCCGATTCACGCTGTACTCGTTTGAACCGTCCGACCGGAAAATTCTTGAGTTGGTTCTCTCGAACGCGCATCTGATTGAATCATGGGAGCTGGCGGGAGAGCCAGAAAGCTGCTACACGCGGAGCCATGAGCTGAAATCGAAGGGGATACCGGGCGGCATTCGCCTGTTTTTCTCTCCCCTAAAGCGCAGAGCGGATGCGGTGCGTCATGGAAAGAAGTACTATCATGTCATCAACCATGGGTTCAGCATTGAAGACTTCCAAGAGGATGCTGGCATTGATCTCGCAAGAATCGCGAGCTGCTTTGATGGAATTGCATTGCAATGCGGGCTTGACCGCCCGATCGAGAGGGCGATCAACTTGGCAAATGATATCAAGAGCCGTGCAGGAATCAGCACTTCCTTGCAACTGCGGTTGCGGGCGGAAGACCCGTCCATGTATCTACACAATGAGCAAACGCTGTGCAACCGGATTGCCGAGTCGATGATTCTTGCATGGCCACAGGATGATTGCCGTGTATTTTGCGATACGCTGGCAGATGTTGATCGAGGCTACTTTCCCCGGATAGGTCTGGTCGATCGCCTCTACAACCCGCGAAATCCCGCCCGGATTGTCCGTCATCTTCATCGGTTGCTGAATGTTTTGGGCGCCCCTCTTGAACTGAATGTCGAAAATGTTTCCGATCAATGCCGCCGCATTACATGCGAAGCAGAGTTCGGCACACTTGCTGTGCAGTTCCATTCGAATAACACGGAGTCTGTGCCTGCTGACAGTCATGATGCTGGCAAATCGGGGCTCTGGTTGAACTGGAGTGACGGTACACTTGTTTCTGACAGGCCCAGCTATGGAGGACTGCCGGCTGCCTTCATTCTCGGCTATGATGCAGGGAAGATGCTGAACGCGGAATAGCGTTTACAAGCCGTCGCCATCGCATGGCGTAATGGATAAAAATCCCTGGAAACTGCCGAGTGCGGGTCATTGAGATGCACCTCCTTCAGTTTGGGAGGCTGTTTATTTGACCAAGCCGTAAAACCCTATGGCTTGTCTCCCCCCAGTTGACCCTGTATTTTTTTGTTTCAAAAACAGCTGGCACCTTTGTTTCCAATCTGTTTCGGGATCAAAAACATGTCTTTATCCGCTTATGCAGCGTTCTGTTCCGCGGTATGCAGTCTCACAATGGGAGCATAGTCCTGACAGCCCTTCCAATTATTGATAAGCGGTTTCTAACGCACGTGCCATCGACGGAAAACGCTTTACAGGTTCTCGGACATTTTCAATGTTATGCGATTCCCTGCCTGCAGCATTCGGCATCATGATGGTACTGGGCGGCAGAGTTTGCTCACTCATGATCGGGCTTCTTGAATCCGCGTTTCATTTGGCTCATGCAAGCCCCAAGTGCTGGCAAAAGTACGATTGCGCCGATCATGTTCACGATAAACATGAACATCAGGATTACCCCCATATCTGCCTGAAATTGTAATGACGAGAAAAGCCAGGTGGCAACTGACACTGCCAAGGCAAGGCCTGTAAAGATGACTCCAGAGCCAACTGTTGTCAGCGTCTTCAGATAGGCTTTCCTGAAATTCATCCCCTGTGCGCAATAGTAGCGAATCCTGCTGAAAATATAGATTCCATAATCAACGCCAATCCCACAGCCCAGGGCAATTACCGGCAAGGTTGAAATCTTCAGGCCAATTTCGAGAATGGCCATCAACCCGTATGTCAGCAGTGATGCGATCGCTAATGGTATCACCACGCATAGTGTCGAAGTCAGTGAACGAAACGTCAGCAGACAGATCGCTATAACGGCCATATAGACAAAACCAAGAAGCTTGAATTGAGAACTTTCAACCTCTTCGTTGGTCGCTGCCATGACCCCGACATTGCCTGCGGCAAGCCTGAATGTGATGGGTGATGAGGCATTTTCGAGATTGAACTGGGCAACAGCTTCAACAATTCGTTCTATCGTATCGGCGGTATGGTCGGTAGTGTAGATATGAACCGCCATGACACTGCAATCGGCATTTAGCAAGCCGCTTGAGGTTGGAACAGGGGCAACAGATTGAACAAGCCGGTAATGGTTGCGAGGCAAGGTACGCCATTTTGGGTCGCCTTCGCTCCATGCAGCACTCAGCTGGCGAGCCGTGCCAGCCAGGCCGGAAACAGACTGAACTCCCTCCACATTTTTCATCTTCCATTCAAAATTATCGAGTACCTTCATGACTTCATAGTCAACGCATGCATCAGGGCTGGTCTCCGCGATGACAGTCAGCACATCAACACCGATATGGAAGTTGTCCGTGATCGCCAGCAAGTCGAGATTGTATTGCGAATCCGGGCGCAGCTCCGGAACACCGTCCTGCTGGTCTCCAATTCTGACTTTCGATCCGTACCAGACTCCTCCTGCAGCCAATGCCGCGGAAACCATAATGACCAGGAAGGCTGCCCTGACTTGCGTTACTTTCGAAATGACAAGCCAGAAGCGCTTCGAATTGGTCCCGGCCAGTGACCGGACCCCGTAAGCCCTCCTTTTTCCTAGGTCAAGATAGCTGAGCAGCACAGGCAGCAAGCATAGATTGGTCAGGATAATGCCAGCTACGCCAATACTCGCTAGTACTGCAATTTCCCTGATGACTTGCACATCAATTAGGGATATGACTGAAAATCCGACGATATCGGAGACAAGCGCCGCCACGCCGGGGCCGACAATTCGCCGGAAACCAGAACGCGCCACCATTAATCGGTTGCCCCCATCAACTGATTCCGCCCGAGTCGCATTGGTGATTTGAACACCATGGCTCATTGCAATCGCAAACACCAAAAAGGGGATCAACATGGACATGGGGTCGATTCCATATCCCAGTGCGCTGATAATCCCCAGTTGCCAAATCACTGCAAGCAGCGAACACACCACCAGTACTGCCGCCAATTGCAGCGATTTCATGTACAGCATCGCTGACAAGCCGACCACTGCCAAGGCGATCAGGAAAAAAACGACAATTTCGGCTGCTCCGCCGGCAATGTCGCCAACTACCTTGGCAAATCCGATAATGTGCATGTCGTACAAACCTTCCGACCGGGCATCGATATCGATACGCAATTGCTCAAGTCGATTGGCAACATCAATGTAGTCGAGCTTTATTCCTGTTTCGGGGTTAAATTCCTGAAGTCGCGCTGATACGATGGCACCCGTGAAACCAGTCGCAACCAAGCGTCCTACAATATCTGACTTGAGAATGTTGTTTCTCAGTTGCTCGAATCCGGCTTCATCGGGCTGAAAGCCTTCAGGCAATACGTTTCCTGCGCGAATACCGTCCTCAACGATCTCGATAAAACGCACATTGGGAGTCAAAATCGAATACACTTGAGTGCGATCAACGCCCGGTAAAAAGAATACGAAATCCGTAATTTCGTCGAGCGTGTCAATAAACCCTTCCGTGAACATGTCTCCCTGCTTGACCATGACAGCCATAATGACACGGTCAGCACTGCCAAAATCATCTCGGTATTCAAGATATGTCGACATGTAGGGGTGCTCGATCGGAATTAGCTTGGTAAATCCTGCATCAATTTCGAGTTTGGACGCAAACCAGGCCAATGACAGGCTCAGTGCCATGAACAGGCCAATGACGCAGCGGCGCTTGAGGAACAGCATGTTTTCAAATGTTCCAGTCATCCGTTTCAGCGAAGAGGCTTGTTGAAAGCCGGACGATGACATGACGTGACAGCCATCAAGGCCTTTCGTTCCAGTCGAAATCGCTCAGCCATCTGATTCCAGACTCCCCCATGAGCAGTATTTCACCATTTGGCATGGGTATGATCGAGGTAATGTCCGATCGGTCCGGGAGTTGATGGCGCTGGAAGGTGTCTCCGCGATCCCGACTAATCAGTAACAAGCCATCACGACTTGCCGCGATGATATTGCTGTTTGCGGTGATAGCCATGGAGGCCAAAATTGATGTCGTTTGGGTGTCCAGCCTCTCCCAGTTCGCCCCCGAATCAAAGGAGCGTGACATGCTTCCCTGCAGTCCGCTCAGATAAAGGGTATCTGGCGGCTGCGCCAAAGCGCCAAACCAGGAGCCGGAGTAACCGGTTGAGACGGCACTCCAGTTGCTTCCGCCATCATCTGATCGATATGCCATGCCTGATTCTCCACCGATGAGAATTTGATCGGTGCCAAGCGCTACAATGGAGTTCAGGTGAAGATCCTGGTCATCAAGGCTTTTTGCTTCCCAGGTCTGGCCGCCGTTCTGGGTATGCAGGAAAAACCCATATGCACCGACAGCGAATCCTTCCAGGGCATTCTTGAACCAGATATCCAGGAGCGGAGCTTCGTTTTCAGGCTGATAGTGGACGAGTTCCCAGGACTGTCCTCCATCCTGTGTGCGCAGTATTACGCCATCATGCCCGGTTACGAACCCCAGCATGCTGTCGTGCCTATGAATGGCTGTCAGTAGCACATTGACCGGCGAGGGTGCCTGCACCCAGGATTCACCACGATCCTCGGACAGGAGAATGTGGCCTCGTTCTCCTACGGCAATAATGCTTTCATCGACCAAGTCGCCATCGAGCAATAATGATTCAGTCGAAAGCCTTGCGAATTGTGAGGGTACAGGCTGAGCCAAGAGCAAGCCCTCAGCCAGCATTGCCAGAACGACTGCAAGAATTCCGGGCAAATACCGATTAGGCACGGCCATGAGTGGACGATAGGCGCATCCGGCAACTCAGTCGATATGTTGATGGCAAGGGAATGCCAGAAGCCTTTCACAGCCTAGCGGATTCCCTCGCGACGCAATGCCGCAACTGTAAAGTCACGGTTCTCGGGTTTCACATCCCATGTGCACATGTTGAATTCATTGTCCAGGCCCAAAGCCAGATACCGACGGGCTTGCAAATCGATGTGCACCTCTAGTGTGGACCATATCAACGGATTTTCGTAGTAGTTGATCACATGCCCTTCCGATACACGCCACAGCTGGCCCCGGGCATCATAGCTGTCTGCATGCAAAATCTGCCACGAATCCTCGTCGACATAAAATGTACGTCGCGGGTAAAGGTGACTGGCGCCTTCCTTTAATGTTGCCTCGACAATCCATACGCGGTGCAGCTCATAGCGTAAGTGGTCAGGGTTTGGATGCAAGGGAGTAAGCAGGTCAGAAAATGCCAGCTGACCACTGTGCAATTTGTATGAATTGTAAGGAACAAACATCTCTCGTTTGCCCAGCAGCTCCCAGTTGTATCGGTCAACGGCGCCATTGAACATGTCGAACTGGTCAGATGTGCGCAGCCCGTCCGATGTCGTCCCCGGATTGTCATAGGCTACATTCGGAGCTCGCCTCACGCGTCTTTGACCCGGGTTGTAAGTCCAGGCACGGCGGGCCTCGGCGACCTGGTTCATGGTTTCATGTACCAGCAGGATGTCGCCCGCCAGTCTTGCCGGAGAGGTGATCTTCTGCTTGAAGTACATCATCGTGTTGTCAAGTTGATCGGCTGTCATGCCTGGCAGCCAATAGCGCATTTCAGCCTGCGTAAGAAACTTGACTATGGCAAAGTCGCCAGTTGCCGTGACTGCGGCCTGTCCCATTTCGCAATTGATCGTGTCGCCACGATAGCGCAAAAGGTGATTCCAGATGACTTCCAGTCCATTTTCCGGAATCGGAAACGGTATTCCAATTGCGGCATCCGCAACTCCGTTGCCTTCATCGGCGAGTCGCGCCGTGGCTGCGGCCAAACGAGTCGCCTCGTAAATCCTCTCCGGGGCAGAAGCGCTTCTTCGTGATGGATATACGGGCATGCGAAAACTGGAATACGCCTCCAGCATCCTCTGGTGGCCGGGAGCAAGATTATCCCTGTACTCGTCGAGGTTGCTGCCATCAATGGTGAACAGGATCGCATCTTCCGGAAAAGGATCGCGATGGTGTTCGCCAACCCGGTATCCTTCGGGAGGTGACAGTATGCCGCCTGTCCATTCCGGTATCGTGCCTTCAGCGTTTCCCGCGCGTTCACCCCCCAATGGGGTAAGATCGGCTCCCAGTCTTGCGATTTGCTGCTCACTCAAGTCTGCCGCCGATTGCGGTGAAAACAGGCCTGTCTGGATAGAGATCGCGACGCAGAAAAAAAGAGAAGCTTTTCCTTTCATGATGGTTGTCCTGATCTTCCGGTTTAGAAATAGTAGCTTAAAGATGCCTGTATGAAATCCCTGCCCGACAGGTAATTGTTGTCTCCAGAATGGGATGTATAGCCAATATCCGCTGTCCAGCGGTTCAGATAATTCAAGCCGACTCCAAGCGTTAGGATTATTCGATCTTCCTGAAACAGTCCGCCCGGCCCCGGGGAATCCCCCTTGATTCCGTATGCATACTGCATATAGGGTCGAAGACTTGCTGCGTGGACAGCGTTGCTGTAATCAAGCCAGAGCGCACCGCGGACCCCGTAAGAAGTTGCGTCGGCAGAGCCTCCCCCTGCATGACCGTGCTCAATGGGCAGTGTTTCTTTTTCGGGCATGTCGTGGACATGATGCATGCCGCCTTCAATAATGAATCCGGTACTGTCCGAGCCCAGCGCGGATCCGAAAAGCTTGGTTGCGGTTATCTGCAGCTGACTGACATCCCGGACTACATAGCCTCTGAGATAGCCAAGATTGTTCTGCAGGCCCAGAACCGAAAGTATGTCTGCCGGACAAGTCGGTGCACAGCCCAATGGTGCCAGAGCCTCGGCAAAGAGGGAATTTTCCTCTCTTTGAAGGGGCACATCGGAATGGTATGAATACTCTCCTTGGAGGGCCCAGCCGCTGTCTGACAGCGCAGTATTGAAGCTGATGCCGAAGGTCTGGATATCTTCCGGATATTCGACAAAGTACCTTGACGCCTTGACATATCGATCGACAACGAGGCCTCTTACGGTTGAACTTATCTGCTCCTGGACACTGTTAAGGAACACGGGTGATTGCAATGCGTTTTGCAATGCGGCCAAGCCGCTCGCATTGAGTCCGTTCTGATCGAAATGGGCAGCTGGTGTCAAGATCCCTGCGGCCCTTGCCACCCCCGTTGCAATGGCCGTCCCGCTGCGTGCTTGCCCCAGTGCTTGAGGGCTTAGAGAATTAGTCCGGGCGGCTGCGGCCAGTGACTGCAGCTGTGTACCCAGCACCCCGCCCAGTGTCTGGCTCATTCCCAGCACGTTCCGGTATGTGGCTTGCGTTGCAGCCAGTCCGCTGACCAGCGGCAATTGGCTGTGGTTATTGATAAAGAAAAACCCGAACTCAGTATCGTTCAGTGCTTCTGAAAAATACCGGATTCCCAGGCCCCATTGGCCCTGCTCGTCAACCTCTCTGTCCGGGCTGCGGTCTACGGCGAAGAATTTTGGATCATGCTCAAGTTGCAGAGGCAGGTTTCCAGTATTTGCCGGAGTTGCATAGTAGTTATGGTTCAACGCGTCGGCCAGGGGTCCGAAAGTTCGACCTGTATCGGTGATGCCATCTTGTGTCAAATAAACGTGGGTGCCGCCCGGAGTGGCGTAATCGTTCGTTGAAAAATAGGTTCCGGACGGATCAACCCGGGATTTTTTCCAGTCGATCTGGTAGAAGCCTTCAACGGTTACGTCATCCGACAGAAATGCCGAGGCGGATACCATCGGAACGGGAATCAGGCTGTCCCGCAGCTCCGATCCCGGTGTGCGCAACCGTGCAACGTCATAGGGATTGATGATGTTGATGCCTTTGGGTATGAAGGTGCTCTCGCCCCAGTTCAGAACCTGATTCCCGATGCGCAACTGCATCGGGGTGCTGGATTGATCGAAGTTTGCATACACATAGCCATCAAGTAGACGAAGATCCCGGCCCGATATATCCTTTGCGTCCGAAGACAAGGGAGTACGCACACGGCTGCTTCGCTGGTTTTCGTAGTCGAAGAAACCGTGTGTCCGAATGAAGAGCCCCATGTTGCGCTTGGTTGCTTCAAGTT
Source organism: Gammaproteobacteria bacterium (assembly GCA_026709505.1). Lineage (GTDB taxonomy): Bacteria > Pseudomonadota > Gammaproteobacteria > Arenicellales > Poriferihabitantaceae > Poriferihabitans. The sequence goes on from JAPOSW010000092.1 coordinate 50,616, forward strand.
CGGCGGTCAGGGCTATGGTGCTACTGATGATTCCGCGATCATAGTTTTCGTCTCCATCATTGGAGTTAGGACTGGTTAGGCTGCTGTCTCTCTTCCCCGTTCGGCTTGTCAGCCCGTAGGTAAGCTCAAGATCCACATTTACATCCGCTTTCCGATCATGCGGTTCGTTTGCAGCAGCGGTTACTGTGGCGAGCAAGCCGCTGATGAACATGACCAGCAAGACATCGAGCGGTTTTCGGGTCAACTTGACTCGTAGAAGACAAGTCAAGGAATAGCCGTTTACTTTAACCTTGCTCATTGTGTAATTTCTTTTTTGCTGAATGTGATTGTGTTGACCATCATCAACCAACCGCTGTGGACAAATTCCGCAACGTCAACCTGCACGGTCGGTAGGCATGCTTCAGATTTTCGGGCTCCAGCATGGTCGTACCATTCGCTGTTTTGGCCACGCATGAAATTTACCATGTATTTGCACTGATTATTGTATAAATATGATATATGAAAATGATACAAACCATTAATTTAATCGTGATGGGTTCGTTCATGGTGAACCAGCGCATTGAATCCCTGATGCGTTATACCGGTATTTCGAGCTTTCCGAGTAGACCCTGTATCCTTTAATCACATTTGCGCTTTTTTATGGCTTTGATTTCACGGTCCTGACCGGCCGCAATGCAGACCGGGCAAGGTTTTCTGGCAGTGCCCCGGCTGGCAATCAGCCTGTTTTCCGGAAGGCGAAACTGGTATAATGCCCGTAATTGCAACAACTCGCGTTAAGTGGAAAAGATAATGAAACAACTGACCAGATTCACCCCCCCCCCCCTCGTAAATTAACAGCCCCCCTTGCTCTTGTCCTTGCGCTGCTGGTGCTGGCCGCGCCGGTCTCGGCGCAGACCATAACCGCGCCGGGGATGATCGGCCAACCTGCTTGTGCGGGACCGGGAGAGACTGATGATCCTGTCAGTGGATCGGTTTCGAATATAACGGCCAATAGTGCAAACACCACAACTGATCTTTATAGCAATCTGTACGGCGCGTTGAGAGCACAGGCGGGCGATGGGGGGCCAACTTCATTTCCTCTCACACTTTACATCAGGAACGCCATAACGAATGCAGTA
>JAPOSW010000016.1 GCA_026709505.1 Gammaproteobacteria bacterium
AGGGTTTTACTTCAGATATTGATGTAGTAACATAACTGCATCGAAACTGGAGACGAATCGGGCAGGCAGTCCTGGCTTGTCAAAACTGCTGTCGCGGCTGCATGCTCGGCCTGTTTCGTGTTCATGTCTGCCCTCGGCACGGCGGCCTCTTTCGCCAGTTCACAGTTTCTGCGTGTCCGGAACCGTCATCAGGCCATTTGAAGCAGAGATGCCATTGCCGGTCGATGCGTATGCTGAACTGGCCAGCCATGTCCCCGCCCAGTGCTTCAAAACGATTGCTCGGCAACGCAATTCTGTTGAACGATAGGTTGTCAAGGCCTATTCGCATATCACCGTCAAGAAAACCGATGCAAATATTCCAACTTGCTCAGATCCAGCATTTTTCAACCCTGAATGTTTCGGTCATGGTTCTCTCCAACGGGTTGAAGTGCGGACAGACGCTTGTCCGAGGGCGCACGGGAAACGAGAATATTCAGGAACTCTTCCCATTGGCATTCGGCTCGCGATAAGAGGTTTCTCCATTCCAGTGCCTTCATCCCGTCGTTTTCCAGCCTCTCCAAAGCTTGTTTCATTCCAGGCTTGCGGTCCAGTTTGTCGGCTATCAAAAGTCCTCTTACAGTTTTGAACCCAAGACCGCTGTTCACTGACACCTTGTCTCTCAATATGTCTATATAAGTTGCATATCTTTCTATATGATCGCGATCAGCCGTCAGATCGGGGCGCATTAGTTCGACGACCAGAAGCTGAGTCCCTGACGACAGCACGAGATCAAGTCGCTTTCTGCCACCTTCTTCATCTGTCAAGCCAGCATTCTCTGCTGCTTCTGCAACAATGTGCCCGAGACTTTTTTCCTTTTTGAAAGTCTCCCATTCGGGCGACAGCAACCATGGGTTTTCGGCGAGATGATCACGGATTGAATTCTCAAGTTCGCTTTTTTCGATTCTTTCTCTCAGGCTCTGGATGATTTCGACTTTGGCATTGACCACCTCCGCCACGTGAAGCGCATTCAGGACATGGGCTTCCGCAAGGAGGGAAAGCATGGCCTGCTCGTCTATGCACTCTTGTTCCGAGACTGTTCTGATCAGTTCACGCAACTTGCCATCCTCCCATGCCGTTAGGACTCCGTTGGAAAGGTCGTTGAACTGCTCACTTGAGAGAGTCTCTATGCTTGCCAGCTTCTCCAGGGCCTTGGTAACCGTGCGCTTTTCCGTTGTTTCCAGGTGCTCCAACCGATCAGAAAAATCGGCTATTTTGTTCCTGATCTGTTCAATTTTTGCCTCAGCTCGTCGTTTCTTCCATATGCGTAACAGGGATTTTATCCGGGCCTGCCCCCATTTCTCGAGAGATCCGCATTCCGGCAATTCCCAGTTGATTCGTTGCCGCTCTGTCGTAATGGCATCGGACTGGAAGCGGTCCAGATAATCCGCCGAAATCCATCCCGAAACGTACTGTTGGCCATGTTGCCCGTCTAGTCCTCCGGAGAGGTTGAAAAAGAACGGGGTTTGTGCGACTTTTATGCCGCAGAAAACAGATATTCCTCGTAACTCTTCCGTATCGATTGGCTTGTTTGTAAACCTGATCCTCCAACTAATCTCATGTCCTTCGAGTTGTTCGTATCCCACTTCTTCTCGGATCTCGACCTCCTTCGGCCTTTCGTCGTCCTTGTAGTCGGCCGGAAAATCAAACTCCACTCCTATCAGCTCATTGTCATCCGGAAGCGGGGAGTCGTTGACCGTTAACTTGAAGTCATCGGCAATCTGGTTAATCAGGAACCGGCGCGCCATGGACTGGGAAAATTTTTGCGGATTCGGTACCGCCTTGAGGGTCAAGCATTTAAGTGTTACGGTTGTTCCCGGCTTCGATCGGGGCTCGCAACGGGAATGCGGAATCGCCTTTTCGTCTGTACTGATGTATTGATTGCTTCTGAGACCATCAAGTTCAAGCTTAAATACGGTTCTCTCTGACTCAGTGCTCGTATCCACTTCCAGAATTTTCGCAATGCCAAAGCCGGCAAATTTCCCGATGCCCTTCCGTCCCAGAACCGGTCTGCCCTGACGGGATTTTTCCCCATTGACGCTGGCCCTGCGATTGCGGCCGACATCTAGGTACAAGTTCTGACATTCTTGAAAGGTCATTCCGTGACCGCTGTCTTCGATGACGATCTCGGGATTCCCGCTCAGGCTTGACGGCAGATTGATGTTGACGCTGTTCGCATCGGCATCCCACGCGTTCGCAATCAGCTCGGCTATCGCGGCCACCGGGCTCTGGTACATCTGGATTCCGAGAGAGTCCAGGATGCGGCCGTGAAACCTGAGATACAGCTTGTCCTGTCCTTTCAACGTATTGGTCCTTGTCTGCTAGCTGGCTCGGCAACGCATGGACTTGAACGATTCGACAAGCCAGCCTGCATAGAAATGCGCGAGTGCCGGAGGCACGGCATTGCCGATCATCTGTGCAACCGGAGTCAGTTTGTCGAAGGGGTAGAAAATGTAGCTGTCCTTGAACGACTGCAGTCTGGCGGCCTCGCGCATGGAGATGGCTCGATCCTGGCATGGATGGCCAAACCGGCCATTCGTTATGCTATGACAGCGCGTTGTTATGGTAGGTGCCGGCCGGTCCGGCGCCATCCGCGTGTACACGTCGGCGAAGCACCTGTTTTTGTGGCGGCTGTTAACCCGTTTGTGGCAAGTCAGGGACAGGTCTCCTTCAGGCGTGTTTTCCAGATAGATGTTCGATTCGCCCGGCTTTGCATAGGATATGCGCTTCCTGTTGAGTTCACTGAGGTTGCGGGCGACATGATTGAGGATCTCGCCGTGTTTCTGACCGGCTTCGAGAGGCGGCAGTCCCTGAAGCGCGTCCGCAACTGTTCTTGTTCCGGCAGAATCATCTTTCAATGGAAGAGAAAACGAATCATGCATCCGATCGGGGTGCATTCGGATTGCGGCCAGGATCGAGCGCTTCCGGTATTGCGGGATGCCGAAATCCGAGGTGCAGACACGCCCTGTCTCGACCTGGTAGCCAAGACCGGCCAGCCGGTCGGCAAAGTCCTTCCATATGCCGCCATAGCGGACATTGTCGATTCCCGGCACATTCTCGGAAAGTACCATGTCTGGCTTGAAGCGCTCAACGAACCGGCATGTCTGGGAAAGCAGGCCTCGATCCCGCAGCTGTGCCGCGGCGGGAGGCAGCCGCGAGCGAGCCGTTTTGCTGAGCTTGGTGAATGGCTGGCAGGGTGCGCAAATGGCAAAAAGCAGGGGAGTGTCAGGATACCGGGCGCGATGGTCGAATATCAGATCGTCAAGGCATGACATGGCATCGCTTTGCTGGCCGTCCGGGTAATCCGGTGTCGCCGGCAAAAGATCGAGCGCCAGGAAGCAGGGATAGCTGCGGTCGCCGGTTTCGTTTCCATTGTTGGCGACATACGTCTCACGACAGCTTTTCTCCTTGTCCAGACCGGCAATGACGTAGCCTCCCGCATCAATTAGCCCGCGTGTCGTCCCGCCTGCGCCACAGTAGAAGTCAACCGCAAGGAACTCGGGAACCCGTCTACGGCCCCGGCGTTTGCGATTCGGCAAAACTGCAGTCAGATCGTCTTGCATGTGCATGAACCTGCCTGTTCCGGTGGCTGCTGGAGAAACGTCCCGTTGTCAGTCGTTGGTCCAGGTTCTTTTTTCGCATGTGACATGGCGGGTCTGGTCGTTCTTGGCACATCTGCGATAGTACTGGAAAATCTTCCGCATTGCTAACACTGTTTGCCTGAAATGTCCGGAACAATGCCGCTTCTGTCCATCACGGAAGACGAAATCGGCCAGGATCGAAATTGATTTCGGAAAGCCCTTCCATTGAAACGGCATCCAGAAGATTTCGGCGCTGTTTCGAAAGCTTCCGGTAGGCCTCGATGCCGAGAAGAACGTGCGCAGGCCTTCCACGGTCAGTAATGATTACTGGACCAGAGGCAGCCGCTCTTTTTGCTTCAGAGGGTTTCTGATTGAATTCACGGCTGGTCAGGGTCGTAATGGCATGATGCGTCTCCAGTTTCGATGCAGTTATGTTACTACATCAATATCTGAAGTAAAACCCTGTCCAAGCTCATTAGGGCTCCTCGGGCCGGGCACATGCAGTCCGGCACATTTCAGGGCAATTTGATCCTGTCGGTCGTTTGGAACTGTGTTGGCGCCTGCAGCACGAGACCGGGCTTCGCCGTCTGCTCCGCAGCGGCAGCAGCTTATTATGCTGCAGGTATTCCGACCAGGGCCAGAAACGCAAAGCCTGCGGCGAGGATGGTTACGGTTATCGCGATCTGGGCGATCCCGAATCCGACCGTCCAGCGCAGGTTGTCCTTGTCGCGCCTGGCCATCTCGGTATCGCGCCTGGCCATGTCGGCCCGCAGCCGATCCAGTGCCGATTCTGTTTCAGCGTAATTCCCTTCGTTCAGTGCTTCCGGCTGGCCAAAGTACCTTACATTTCTCCGAACAGGCTGTTGTAGTACTCCCTGTCCACCACTGTCGGGTCCTCTGTCGGTATCGGTTTCCCCAGGTAGTCCGTCAGTCGTTCCATCACCAGTTCCCTCATCCCGCTGGGGTTGGTCTTGTTCATCCCTAGTCTCTCCAGCTGGTTCTGCAGCTCCATCGCGTTCTCCACCGCGTACCCCAGTATCGCGTCCACCCCCTGTTGGCCCTCCGTCACGAGCACCTTCTCCAGGTATCCCGGGTTCTGTTCCCGGATCGTCTTCTCGAGTACGTCCTCCATCATCTCTGGGCTCATTTCCAGCATTTTGCTTCTCCAGGGCACGACGTCGCGCCTCTTCATTTCGTTGGTAGATTTCTTCGACTTCCTGTTCGGTATTCATGCCTTCGGTATCTTGACCGGGCATGTTCCGGATCATGGAGTAAAACATTTTCAGGTAAGGCCGGATGCCTCCGCCGACCCCGCCAACCATGAACTGGGCATAGCTGACAAAGTCCTTGTTGCCTTTGTCGACTTTGTTGAAAAATTCCCGGGACAGATTGACCCCAGCGGTCATGAGTTCCGCATCCAGTGGTTCCGGTTGTGCAGTGTTCATGTCTGCCCTCAGTACGGCAACTTCCTTCGCCAGTTCGTGGTTCTGATCCTGCAGTTCCCGGAACTGCCTTTCCAGATCCGGATTGTCGTTGTCTGCCATGTTCCTATCTTATCCCATCGCCATCGGATTTTTCAAGCGGAATTTGCAGGACCTCAAGAGCAAATGGAACCGTCCGGCTGTATGGCGTTTGTCGGAGACCCATCGATGATTCCAGTCCGGGCCGAAGCCCGTGCGTCCGACGAGAGACGGCGAACACAGCCGCAACTGGGCTGACAGTCAAGTACCTAGCCTTGAACATATCAACCTGAACATCAAGGACTGGCATGCCTATGACGATAATTACGGCACGGATCAGGAAAAGCTGTTTGTCAAGCACTTCAATGACTAGGCTGAACGTCTGGGCGAAATATATGACGAAATCCATCTAGTGCGAAACGACAAGGCCGTAAAGCTGTTCTCGTTCGCGAATGGTCGTGGATTTGAACCCTATTACATTTTATATCTTGGAAAGGCAGGAGAAACTGCTAGCACGATACTCCAGGTGTTCATGGAGCCCAAAGGCGATAAATTGATGGAGCATGACGGCTGGAAACAGGATTTTCTGGAAGAAATCGCAGGGCAGGCCAGAGTCGAGACAGTCTTTCAGGGCCGGGACTATTCGGTGTATGGACTTCCCTTTTTCAATGATTCAGAAAACAGCAAGCAGAAATTCAGGGAAGCTTTTGAAAAGTTCCTTGAGTAGTCAAACAAGCAGAATCGGAGCGGAGCGCCGTGCTGGAGGAGAAGATGAACACATCGTATGAGCGGCTGCGGGCCGACATGTCTTGGAAACCTGAAAGGGACGTCATGCCGCTGGCTCGACATGCCTGTACAGCATCGGCCTTGAGACGTTAAGCATTAACCATCTTCAGACACCGACCTCAACAATTCATGTAGATTCTCATGGTTGATGCGGGTTTTATACACTACCTTTTTATCCGGGAGTTCATTGTCCAGTTTTTCAAAGAACTTCTGCCCGTAGCTGATCTTGTGTCTTTCGTCCTCGGGAATATCCTCCTCCTTCTGGTATCCTTTGGTTTCCACAACCAGGTACAATGTCTGGCCGCCTGGCTTCTTTACCAAATACGCGAAATCTGGGTTGTAGCTTTTATATGGAGTGGGGATGTTTATTCTGGGCAACTTGGCAAACACGGTTATGCTGCAATCATCAATGCCCTTGGGATCGCTAGTCATTGCCTGTTGCTCGATTGCCGAATCGAAAACAATTCTGTCGTACAAAAAATTCGGGGGCGGATCGGCATCAGATGTCATCATGCCAAGTTCCGTGCATGGCAATTGTGTTATTCCTGATCCGCGCCGATTCTGAAGCGAGTTGGGATAAATACTGGTTTCCGTGAACTGATATTCGATCCCTTGCAGGATGCCGGCATGGATATTTTCCCGAATGAAACTCAGCAGGTTCTTTCTCGCTTTTACCCTGTCATTGATAAACCATTTACGCTTCAATCGAGAAAGCAGCTTGCAGACGAACGCAACCGGAAGATCTTCCTTTTGAACAAGCTCAGAGGCAAACTGCACTGGGTCAAAAGGCCTTCCTGTCTGACAGTCCAAACGAGTTTCGCGATTAGATAGAATTGCGTTCTCATGGGTATCCAGCCACTCGTCTCTGGCATAGGCAGAATCGGGAGGCACTTCCTTTTCGTTGAACTGGCTGCTGATGCTCGTGATTAGCTGCTCTTCGTGAATGTGCCGATAGACAATTTTTGCCTTGCGGTTGATCAATTCCCAAAACTCCTTGAATTCTTGCCATTGACCGCGCCTGACATTCACAGAGCGCTTCCTTCGGTTGTTATCGTTGACTGCCGGTCGATGCGACATGTTGAAAATGGAGCAGATTTCAGCATAACGGACATTATCGATTGTTTTAAATAGCGGGCGATTTGCTCTCATAAAATCGATAATTGGAATTTGTATTTCTCCTTCGTCATTCAGAATGCCTTTTCCCGACAAGACAGAAAACAGAATCGCAGCCTCAGCATCATTCAAGCCTTTTTCCTTCAAGATCTCCAGCGTCAGAATTTCCCCCACATACGCATGGCTGGCCTCGTTGATTTCATTTTGAATCTGGTGGATAAAGGTGTGCTCCTTCCCGGAGACAACCATGTCCAGCGTGTTGACTGCATAAAATGCGCTTTCATCGCCCTTCATGTAGTTTTCGGTCAACCGCTTACCCTCCTGATTAACGGCAAGACGCAAGCCACGGCCAACCTGTTGGCGTCGAGTCGTTTCCCTGTGGCTGGCCTGCAGTTTGCAGATGGTGAAAATATTTGGGTTGTCCCATCCCTCCTGCAATGCCCACACGGAAAACACAAAACGCAATGAGGTATCGAGCGAGAGCAGTTTTTCCTTGTCGTTGAGGATCAGGTCAATGCCCTGGCGTTCCCTTTCCTCGCTGTTTCCCCTATCCCCGGAAAAATAGCCTTGATGCACACGTAGCCTGCCATTGTCATCGTAGTCCCTTTCCAGCCAGGCGCGATAGTCCGCATTGGTCGTCTCTTGAATAATGTTTTGACGCAGGTTTTGGTATTCCTCTTCAAATATCGTCTTGATTCGAGGCTGCTCCCCACGAAAGTCCCTGATTTGAGGGATGAAAAACAAGGCTAGTGCCTTGATGCCTTGCCGGAATAAACGTTCCTCTTTTGCAAAGTGCCGCTTGATTGCCTCATGCACCATTAGCCTGATTTCGTGCCTGTCCAGAACGTAGTCGATTTTTCCCTGTAGTGTTTGCCCGTTGCTCAAGGCAACCTTGCTGGAAGAAATACGAGTGACGGTCTTGCCTGCATAGGAATCCAAGCCGCTCTTCGCTCCCACATCATCACCCCTGTATAAGGTTGCCTTTCGTGGCTGTCCATCCCGACTGAAACAAAAATCAAAGCACTTGTTCTGTACGCGAATGTTGCTGATCGCAACCGCATCGGTCTGATTGCCCGCATACACGGTGCTAACCCCGATGCGCTTTACCAGATACTGGTTGAAGGCGCTGATGCTGTCCAGCACGTATGCGACATTACTCAACTTGTTCGCTTCCTCTTTGGGAAAGGTCGCGCCAAAGCGGATCATCAAGGAGTCTGTCAGCTTGTCCAGACCTTTTTGTGTTTCGCTTCCCTTGAGCAGGTGTGGTTCGTCAATAATTACCACAGGCTTGCAAGAGGCGATTCCGTTCCATGCGCTACCGTGCTGGAAAAACATCTCGCTTCTTTTATTGATGTTGTTCTTTTCGGAGTTGAAGGCCGAGTTGGTCGTAATCAAGACACACAAATCATACCCATCAATGAAGTCGCTCTGTATTTGGCTCAGTCCGTCATTGGGGTAGTCGATGAAATTGATATGCTGCTTGTACAGATTGAAAAAATACTCATCGGTCAACCTGATGTTTTGGATAACACCCTGCTTGATCGCTACGCGCGGCAACACAATGATGAATTTTTTCAGTCCGCGGCGCTTGTTCAGTTCCAGCATCGCTTGCAGGTAAGTAAAGGTTTTTCCGGTTCCGGTCTCCATCAATATATCCAGCCGTTTCCTGTCAGGCTGGATGCTGAATTGCCGGTGGGTCGGATTTTTTTCTACCAGCTCTTTCAGGTTTTCCGCCATGGCCGTGAAGTCTGCTTCGGCAAATTTTATGCCCTCCACCGCATGGATGATGTTGTCCACGCAATCCTGCTGGTATTGCTGTTTTTCAAAGAGCATGGCGGATCATCGTGTGGCCGGTTCTGTTCTTCATTCAGTACACCACTCTGAGATTGTCCTTCCTGCTCTTGTCATGGAAGCCGAGATTCAGGAAGTCCTCCAGGCTGAGTTCCGCCCAGCCATCGAGATTGATTTTGTGGCTTCGGAAAGGGACCAGATCGTCTTCCGTAACCTTGCCTACCACATAAATCTGATCGCCAGCTTTGTACAGTGCGTCCTTTTTAACGCATTCAATCGGTGTATCCAGTGGCTTGCAGGTAGCGCAGAGCATGTTGGCCAGGGTATCCAGTAGGCTTGCGCGCGGTGAGGGTAGTTCAAGTTCCAGGGTGTCGCTTTCCCTGCTTGATTCTTCCAGGTTTGGCTTGGGAACCAGACTGTAAACCCGGTAACCTATGTCCGGAGGCTCACCCCCCCCCCCCCCTCGATTTTTTCTCCAGCACGATTCAGACGTTCCAGAGTGATGGAGGAGATGACAGGTTCAATGTTGTTGTCAGCGCAGAATTGATGGGTTTTCGAACTCTGCTCAGGTTCAATTTCCTCATCGCTTTGCACAAGGATGAACTTGCGGTTGCCACCATCCTCAGCATTGAGTTGCATGATGGCATCTCCGGTGGTCCCTGTGCCAGCGAAAAAATCTAATATGATTTGATGTTCATCACTCTTTAGATAAAACTTTGTTAAGAACTTAATCAATTCTGATGGCTTCTGAGTTTTAAAACCATCTATCCTCTCATTTGACACATTGATCAGAGGCTTAACATTCATTGTTTTGACATGCCCATTTTCCACAGTGTTGATTTCTCCTCCAACAATATCCCTTATGTTTACGTCAAAATAAAATCTCCCTTCAGTATCAGTATTGCAACCAAAAAAATCATTTTCGTAATAAATTCTTTCTTTGAGTGACTTGTTATCGAATTGATACGATGATGACTGCTTTGAGTAAGCAAAAATAGTATCGTGTTTCTTTCCGAAACAATTTGATTTGGTTGGCATACCTCCAGTTCTATATTCCCAAATAATTTCTTCCTTGAAATTATTTTCTCCAAATATCTCATCCAAAATGAGTTTTAATGAATGACTCTCGTTGTAATCAATCTGAACCAGCAATACCCCGTCATCGGTTAAAAGGGAACGGGCGAGCTTCAGGCGTGGATACATGAATGCCAGCCAACCGCTGTGGCTACGGGTTCCAAACACATTGTGCAGGAAATCTGCGGTCTCTTCCTTCATTCCGAATTGTGCTATCAAACTGGCATCACTTTGCTTGAAGTCGTCCTTATAGACAAAATTTTCACTTTTGGTGTTATAAGGAGGATCAATATAAATCATCTTTACCTTGCCAAAATAGTTCTGGTAAAGGATTTTCAGCACATCCAGATTGTCTCCACGAATAACCGCATTGCCAGTGCTGTCAAAATTCTTGCTTTGCGACCACTCGGCTTTCAATTCATAGCCGGTCGGCCTATCGGCCTCAGCCCGCGCCAGTCCCTTGCCAGCGAATGTCAGTTCATAGCCCTGGTCATCGCTTGTGCTATTTGCAGTATCCACTACATCTCGAAGTGCCTTGATATCCATGCACCCATCGGTGTTTACAAGACATGGCATCAGCTCATGCAGTTTTTTCCGCAGCTCTTCCCTGTCGGTTTCCAGTCGACTCTTTCCATCAGTGATGGCAATTCCGTAACTGTCTGCTTCTGATTTCTTAATCATGCCTGTTCTCAAAATCTATTGTTTCCAATCGAAATGTTGTCCGAAACTGAAAAGAATATTGCTCATTCTGTAAGAGTTCTATAGTGTGCATTGATGTGCTTGTGAAAGCATGCTGTAGACGGTGCTCCTGGAAACCGAGAATTTCGCCATGAGCTCGGAAACCGGACTCCCGGACTGGCGTTTCGCGCGGAGTTCCAGTACCTGATCGCCGGACAGCGCACCGGGCCGGCCCAGCTTAATCCCGTTTGCCCTGGCCTTGGCAATCCCCTCGGCTTGCCGCTCGCGCCGCAGGTCGAGTTCAAACTCGGCCATGGCTGCCAGGATGCTGAACAGGAAGCGGCCGTGAGAGGTGGTCGTATCGATTGACTGATCCAGCACCACAAAACCCACCTCGTCCTTCTGCAGCTGGCCCAGGATCTGGTGCAGGTCGAGAGTGGAGCGTGCCAGCCGGTCCAGCCGGGTGATGGCCAGAACGTCTCCCTTGCGCACATACCGCAGGCACTCCTTCAGCTCGGCTCGGCTGGCCCGGGAGCCGGATTCCTTTTCCCGGAAGATCGGATCGCAGCCGAACTGCTCCAGCTTTTCCAGCTGCACGTCCAGCCTCTGGCCAGCAGTGCTGACGCGGGCATAGCCGACTGATGCCATGTTGAAAACTCCTTAGGAATTTCTGGAACCAGTTATTGTACTCTTTTTTGGACGGGGCAGGCGGACCATTCCGGCATGTCCGGAAAGGTGTACCTTTCTGGAACTGGCAGCCTGCTGACGCCCTGTACGCCTCATGAGTCCCAGCCGCAAGCGAATTCTGGGACTTCCTTGGAGGCGTTTCGATTTGATGGGCATATCCCTTAAAATCGAGAATGCGCAATTTGAGGCAGTAACGATGACTGAAACAGCCAAATTCGAGATGGCAAGCCGAGGCTTGATGGCCAACCCTTCATTACAATCAGAGAGCGAATCCGTAGCGGCATCGCTAGCGACGCTGTATGTATCAAGACAGATAAACCAGAAAGAGCTTGAGAATTTTGCCCTGCTGGGTATCGCTGCATTGATCATGCCTCGCATACTCTTCCGAATCCATATCATCCATAGCACTGTCTATTGAGTCCTCGAACTCGCCGCTGATTGACTCGTCAGTCAATCCCTCGTCAATTGATGCGCTCTGATTATGCAGGGCATAAAATTCGACTCGATCAGCGTTCTGTGTAGTTTTTTGTGCTGCATCCATGATCTGCTATGAACTGCTCTCGGACTGCATCCTTAAACCAAGGTGCACTGAATTTAGAAGTTTCAGGGATTTTTGGACACTGGCTGTAAACTGCTGGAGATCATCCTGGGACAGCGTTTCACTGGAAACCAGCGTATTTATTGTGATTAGGCTAGCGTGGGTATCGTACAGCAAGCCCGCCAATCGGTCGTTTGCTGGCCTGAGCTTCGACACACTGTATCTCAGGTTTCACGGCCGCATCCTGGACTCTCTCGGAATCCAGATGTACCAGAGCCCGGTGGCCGCGATAGCCGAGCTGATTGCGAACGCGTGGGATGCCGATGCGAACAGCGTCAACATCAATCTGCCGTCAAGCCTGAGCGGGAATCCCGAGATCG
>JAPOSW010000119.1:0-11004 GCA_026709505.1 Gammaproteobacteria bacterium
GTGACCTCTGGTACTGTAACTGTGACGCTGGATGTGGACAGGGCAGTGATGGGCAAAAGGCCGGTTTGCCGAACCGGGAAACTGGTTTGAACTATGGACATTCCGGCATGACTGGTATTCATTCAGGTAATCCCCGAGTCGACAGTGCCCTTGTGAAAGACTTGAAGCTAATTCCCGGTGGTGTCGTCGGGAAACATGTGGAACTTGTCGATTAGATTTAAGTCCTATCGATATTGTTTGCCGGGTACCTCTTGTGACAACTTTCTACCTCGTTGAATCACGAGGCTGGTAAATACCAGCGGCTATTTCGTCAAGAATTCTTAATTTCATAAAGTTGACATGAAGCAAGGTCATTAAACCGGCGGTTAATATTGCCGACTTCCATAACGAATTTACCGGGGTGTCGCAAACAATGGTCGATAAGCGCCAAATGATGAAACATGTGTATTGGCGGCATGAGTCAAACTGGCATGCTGAAAGACGATGCACAAGGTAGCCTGATGACGTCAGGCATGCCCAATCCTTTGATATTGCATATCAATAACAAACTCCTGGAAAAATCGGTCTAACCAAGGAATTCGAATAACCATTCGGTTAATTCTCTGGGTTTTTCGGCGTGTAGCCAGTGACCGGTGCCTTCCATGGTTTGTATCCTTGAGTTTGGAAACTGTCTGTCTATGAAATCGTAGTGCTCGGTCAGGATGTAATCCGAATGGTTGCCCCGTATGAACAGTATCTCGGCTTTAGAAGGTTGACTTTCAGGGTAGGCAAAAAGCGAGTCTTTATTTTGGGTTATTGCGGCAAGGTTTATTCTCCAAGAAAAGCCGTCTTCAACTCGCACCAGATTCTGAAGCAGAAACTGCCGGATTGGGGCATCGGGAAGGTCTATCGATAGTAGCTGGTCAGCTTCATTGCGTGAGGAAATGCTATCTAGATCGAGTTTTTGAAGGGCATCAATTAACTGATCGTGATCGTGTGAATAGGTGACCGGTGCGATATCGACAATCACCGATCTGGCGATACTGGGTTTTTGATGCTGCAAATAGGCCATAACAGTTTTGCCACCCATGCTGTGCCCAATCAAGTGGGCTCCATCGAGGTGATTGTCATCGATGAACACCGCAAGGTCTTGTGCCATGTCCAGATAGCTCATCGAATCGCTCCATCCTGATTTTCCGTGGTTGCGAAGATCAACGCAAAGGACATAAAATCGAGTGGAGAGTCTTGAGGCTATCGTTCGCCAGTTGCTGGACGATCCAAACAGCCCATGCAGGATAACCACCGGTGGATTTGACGGCTCTCCAAATTGGATTGAATTCAGGTTAACGATCATCTGTTGCAGAAATGATTATTGGGCCTTGAGAGAAGTGTCGGATTTAACCACCATTTGCACGCTGCTCAGGCTTGATTAAATGCGATCCCTGATTGTCTGGTCGGTTGACCTGCCGGCTAACCGGATAAGGAGCAAATTCATCCGGATGCTGTAGCATCGATATGATATGGAGCCAGTCCTCGCCTTTTTTGAGCCAGTCAAGAGCATGAGCATGATTCACCCTGATGGGCATGCGCGAATGAATTTTGGCCAGGTTCCCCATAGCTGAACGAGTGATGATGCTGCACGAATACAGCGGTTTGTTGTTTTTTGACCAGATATCCCAGATTCCAGCGAGCATGATCGGTTCATCAACTGCCAGATGAATGAAGTAAGGCTGTTTTACTGAATCTTCATTTTTCCACTCATAATATCCCTTGATGGGGATCAGGCAGGTTCTTGATTGTTTCCATGCTGTTCGGAAAGCCGGTTTTTCTGCCAGTGTTTCGATTCTTGCATTAAAGGTGGAGAACTTCGGGTTTATTTCCCTTGACCAGGAAGGCACTAGCCCCCAGCGCATTTCTTGGCCTGCCAGTCTGTTATTGTAACGATCAAAGGCCAGTACGGGAATGTTGCTGTTTGGAGCCATGTTGTAACCGGTTTCGCAACCAAAAGGCCAGTCAATGAGCATTTCTTCCCAAGGCCCGGGATTATCAATTTGATTTGCAAATCGGCCACACATGGAAATCGAAAAACAGGTTTGCGCTGAAATCTATTGCGACAAGTATAATCCTGCCAATCTAACCCGTCCAAGAGTTATTGCGAGTTGATTTTTTTTGACTGCATACTGCTGTTTGGGGTATATGATTAGAGGATGGCGTTTGGAATATTTCGCTTATGGCATCGCTGCTTGACATGATCCTGCAATACACCTGATTTATGAGTGATATTTCACATTTGCAAGCGGGTTTGCAATACAGCTTTAAGGAACCTGCCCTGTTACAGACGGCCCTGACCCGGCGTAGCTGGGGCGAACCGAACAATGAACGTCTGGAGTATCTAGGGGATAGTGTCCTGGGAGTATTTATTGCCGATCAACTTTACCATCGTTTCCCCAAGCTGGGTGAGGGACAGTTGTCGAGGTTACGTACCACGCTGGTTCAGAATGCAACTCTTTCCATAATCGGAAAAACACTAAAACTGGACGACCATATTATTTTGGGGCAATCAGACATGAAAAATAATGCCTTTCAAATTGATTCCATTCTGGCGGATACATTTGAGGCAGTAATCGGGGCAATCTATCTGGATGGAGGGTTTGATTCAGCATGTTTGGTATTGAATAATATTTATTCCGGGAAACTGGACGAACTACTCCCGGATAATTTGGATAATAATCCCAAGTCGCAACTTCAGGAATATCTTCAGAAAAAGGCATTGCCACTCCCCGAGTATATTTTGGAAGGCACGGCCGGCCCGGATCATAATCCAACGTTCACGGTAACCTGCAGACTTGAAAGCCCGAAAATCAAGTCCACCGTATCCCAAAGGACTCGCAAACTTGCGGAGAAAGCAGCTGCTGAGAAAGTCTTGCTCCGATTGATTTCTGCTGATGTCTGAACACAGATTTGGATATGTCGCCTTGGTCGGGATTCCGAATGTTGGCAAGTCCACGCTTCTGAATTCTCTGATGCGGCAGAAAATCTCGATAATTTCCAGACGACCACAAACCACGCGACACCGAATACTCGGAATTTTGTCGGGTGAAAACTATCAAATTGCCTTTGCGGATACTCCCGGCATTGAACCTAGCCCTAAAGGAGGTCTTGATCGAGTCATTCGAAAAACCGCAATGAACAGTCTATCGGATGTTGATTTGGTTTTATTCATGATTGATCACAAAGGGTGGCAGCATGGTTCACGCAAAGCCCTGGAAGACGTCTGCGGTACCAATAAACCAATACTGCTTGTCATCAATAAAGTTGATAAATTCGAAAACAAGATAAAACTTCTTCCCTTGATCGAAGAATCACGCAATCTTCATGAGTTTGTGGAGATTATTCCGGTTCAGGCGAACAGCCTGCCTCACCCTGATGATTTTTGCATCAAATTAGTGCCACACTTGTCACACGGTGACCCGGGATTTCCCAACGAAATGACAACCGACCGGACCAGGGAATTCCAGGCTTCGGAATTTGTTCGAGAGCAGGCCTATCTGCTACTCGGTCAGGAACTGCCATATTCAATCAGTGTTGAGACCACACGCCTTGAAACGAATGAAAAAAACATTCTCAAAATTGATGCAACAATCTGGGTTGAGAAGGCCTCCCAAAAACCGATCGTGATTGGGAATCAGGGCAGTATGCTCAAGAGAATAGGTACTGGTGCCCGCCTTCAGATAGAAAAGTCATTTTCACAAAAGGTCTATCTTTCACTGTGGGTAAAGGTCAAAAAAAGCTGGACAGATCGGGATACGCAGCTCATGCAGTCTGGATACACGGAAAGTTGAAGGGAGCATGGCGAAGCATCGCATCAATCAGCAGCCCGGGTTTATTCTCCACCGTCATCCATATTCGGAAAGCAGTCTGCTGGTCGATGTATTTACTAGGGAATATGGGCGATTGACGCTTATTGCCAAAGGATCAAGAAGAAACAAGCAAAGGTCAGTCGGTCTGTTCATTCCATTCAAGCCGCTACTGATAAGTTGGAGCGGAAAAGGAAATCTTCCAGTATTAACCGGCATTGAGTCGAGTCGCTTTGCCATTGATCTTACAGCCTCCGCAAGAGCCTGTGCATATTATCAAAATGAACTGCTTCTCAAGTTGCTGCACCGTTTCGATAGTAATGAGAAATTGTTTGACCGCTATCGGGATTCACTGGCCGCACTTGAAGAGGGGATAGACCCGCATGCGGTTCTGCGAATATTCGAGAAGCACCTGCTCCGTGAAATCGGCTTCGGGCTGATTCTGGATCATGATGCATCATCAGGTGAGGTGATAGATGAAGACTGCTTTTATGACTATGTCCCTGAAAAAGGTCCAGTGCATGTGCCGACACCGGATGCCGCGGCAGTTAGCGGGAAAACACTCAAGGCATTGAATGACGAGAAGTTCCAGTCGCGTGAGCAGCTTCAAGAAGCAATGCGGTTAACCAGAAAGTTGATTGATCTGCAACTGAATGGGAAGGTTCTGCGTACCCGGAAAGTGGTTCACGCCATGAAAAACTTCAAGGACCAGCAAAGGCTGACTGCTTTTGGGAGTGGAAAAATCGATTAGTTTAGTTGACGATGATGCTTGGGTTTGAAAACCCAGCTCAGCACTTCTCACAATTCCACCGCTTCTTCAATAGTCTGATTACGAAACGCCGGATGCATGTCGCTTTCTGTAAGCACATCGACTCTTCGCCCAAGTGGTCTTGTACATCCATCAGCAATCCACCAAAGACCGCTACCTCAGGAAGTGAAACATGTAAGTCAACATCACTTGCATCATCCACATCTCCTTCTGACATAGGTCCCAAAGTTTTCACCTCCAGAATGCCGCAGGAAGCGGCTATATCAAGAATTTGCTTCCAGTTTTTCAATCAACTCATGTATCAATCTGTCTAGGAATTGCTGGTTTGCTGGAATACGAATAAACTATTTGCAATTGCTCAGGGTGGCTGGGCTGTAGTTCGGAGTTGCATCAGTTACTTTTTCTTGGGCATATACAGGTCTGTGATCGTTCCCTCAAAGGCCTCGGCGGCAAAACCCAGAGTCTCCGCCAGAGTCGGATGTGCATGGATTGTCAGTCCAATATCTTCGGCATCGGCATTCATTTCAATAGCAAGACCCGCCTCCGCGATCAAGTCTCCGGCATTGGTGCCGGTAATGCCTGCACCAATGATGCGATTGCTCTGGTTGTCGAAAAGCAGTTTGGTAACACCCTCGTTTCTGCCGAGAGCCAGGGACCGACCGCTGGCAGCCCATGGAAATACTCCCTTGCCATAGTCCAGTCCCCCCGCCTTGGCTTCGGTTTCAGTGACACCAACCCATGCGACTTCAGGGTCTGTATAGGCCACCGACGGAATTACTCTGGCTTCAAAACCACTCTTCATGCCAGCAGCAACTTCTGCCGCGACTTTTCCTTCATGGACCGCCTTGTGTGCCAACATGGGCTGCCCGACAATATCTCCGATGGCAAAAATATGACCGACATTGGTTCTTTGCTGGCTATCGGCGGCAATAAACCCTCGTTCATCAACATTGACACCGGCTGATTCGGCATTAATGTCTTTCCCATTCGGCGTTCGTCCTACGCATACCAGAACCTTGTCGAAGGTCATTGAATCCGGTGCTTCCTTTCCTTCAAAACTGACCTCAAGCCCCTCCTTGCCGGCATTGATTCCCTTGACTCGTGTCTCCAGCCAGATGTTTGCATATCGCGTCTTGATCCGTTTCAACAACGGCCTGACCAAATCAGGATCGGTTCCCGGCATCAGGTCCTGCATCATTTCGACAATGTGGATTTTGCTGCCTAGAGAATGATAGACGGTAGCCATTTCAAGCCCGATAATGCCGCCTCCGATAATCAGAAGATTTTCCGGGATGTCTGTTAACTCCAGAGCTCCGGTTGAATCAATCAGGCGAGCATCATCATGAGGAAAGCCAGGCAGCTCCACAGGACGGGAACCGGCGGCAATGATAGCCTGGTTAAAAGTCACAGTCTGTCCGTTATCCAGGCTGATTGAGTTGGAAGTACTGAATCTGCCGGTTGCCTGAACGACACGAACCTTTCTTTTCTTTGCTAGTCCCGCAAGTCCGCCAGTCAGCTGGCTGACAATATTGTTCTTCCACTTCAAGGTCTGTGCGATGTCCAGTTTGGGATGTTCGAATAGAATTCCTGCTTCACTGATTTCCTCGCTCTCGTCAATCATTTTGGCAACATGCAAGAGAGCTTTCGAGGGAATGCATCCGACATTTAAACACACCCCGCCCAGAGTCGGATAGCGTTCAATCAAGATCACGTCGAGGCCAAGATCTGCCGCCCGGAATGCGGCAGTATACCCACCCGGACCAGACCCCAGAACCACCAGTTGCGCATGCATGTCCCCTTCGACCCCAGGCACATCGAAGCCGGGTTTTTCAGTTTCGGTGGGGGCTGAATTTTCCTGTGCAGGTTCTTCTTCCTTTTCTTTGGTTGCCTCCGCGGAGGTCGCTGGCTGTTCGGCAGTTCCGCCGGTATCCAGCTCAATCAGGGGATGACCCATGGATATTGGATCGCCCACGGAAACCAGTAGCTTGAGAACTGTACCACCAGCAGGCGAGGGTATTTCCATGGTCGCTTTATCGCTCTCGATGGCCAGAATGTTATCTCCCTCTTCGACTGTATCTCCTTCCGAGATATAGATTTCAATAATCGGGACATTTTCAAAATCTCCCAGATCCGGTGTTTCGATTGTTTTTGACATAATGAATAAATCTACAAAGCCAGCCTTCTCACGTCCGAAAACGAGTTCACAAGATGCGCAGCGAAGCGTGCTGCTTCTGCACCATCAATCACACGATGGTCGTAAGAGACATCAATCGGCAGCATCATGCGGGGCTCGAACTCCTTGCCGTTCCAGACCGGAGTCACCTTGCTGCGAGACAGGCCGATAATGGCCACCTCCGGCGCATTGATAATCGGCGTGAAGCCACAGCCGCCAATTCCGCCGAGACTGGAAATGCTGATGCATCCCCCCTTGAGATCGGTGGGCTTCAACTTGCCATCGCGTGCCCGCTCACTGACCTCCGCCAAATCCCTGGCCAGATCGAAAATGCTCTTTCGGTCCACGTCTTGTATGACTGGAACTACGAGGCCATTGGGGGTGTCCACAGCAATCCCGATATTGAAATACTTCTTGAGAATGAGCTCCTCGCCATTCGGGGCCAGGGATGCGTTGAAGGCTGGAAATTTTTTCATCGCATTGACCAGCACTTTCATCGCAAAGGACAGGATTGTTATTCTGAGGCCTTGACTTGCCGCTTCATCCTTGAGCGAGCGGCGAAAGTCTTCAAGGTCGGTAATGTCTGCTTCTTCATGATGGGTTACATGAGGAATGCTGACCCAGGAACGATGCAGATGCGGTCCTGAAAGTTTCTTGATGCGAGAAAGAAACAGTTTTTCAGTTTCTCCAAATTCAGAAAAATCAATCTCTGGCATCGGCGCGATCCCGAGACTCGGGGCGCTCGATTTTCTGCTTGACTCCTCAAGCTGCTGTTTGGTCCATGCCTTGACATCTTCCTTGAGGATGCGTCCTTTAGGGCCAGTCCCTCTGATTCTGTGCAGGCTGGCACCGAGTTCTCGGGCAAAACGCCTCACGGCCGGACTTGCATGCGGAATCGCATCCGATCTTTCCGTCCTTTCAGGCGGTGGAGGCGCACTCGATTTGGCCGCAGTATCTACTCTTGCCGGCTCCTCTTGAGCCTTGGGCGGCGCATCGTCTGGAGCTGGCGCGGCCTCGGGTTCGGGCTTGTTCGGTGCTGCTGCCTTTTCCGGCATGTCTCCCGCCGACTCTTCTTCAAGTTCAAGAACCAGCGCTCCTTCTGAAACTCGGTCTCCAACGCCTACATGCAATTTACTGATCACCCCGCCCACGGGGCAGGGAATTGGCATGGTCGCCTTGTCGCTTTCGAGAGTCAGCAGCTCGTCTTCCGGCTCGACCCGGTCTCCCACATTGAACAGAACATCAATGATTTCAACATCCTGAAAGTCGCCAATATCTGGGATTTTTACTTCAATCATCTTGCTACACCATTCTCGGATTGGGCTTGTCAGCATCTATCTGCATGTTCTTGATCGCATCGGCCACTGTTTTTTGATCAACCGCTTCCTGATCGGCCAGGGCCTTCAATGCCGCAGTAGCAATGTAGCGATGGTCAACCTCGAAAAATTTCCTGAGCTGGACCCGAGTGTCGCTTCGCCCAAATCCATCGGTTCCGAGAACACTGTAGCGTCCTGGCACATAGGCGCGAATTTGTTCAGCATACAGCCGCATGTAGTCAGTTGCTGCAATCACCGGGCCTTCCGTGTTTTCCAGGCAAAGTTCCACATAGGACTTTTGCCGGGTCTCCTCGGGATGAAGACGATTTTGACGTTCAACGTCATTGCCGTTTCTGGCAAGCTCATTGAAACTGGTCACGCTCCAGATATTGGTGGTTACATCATAGTCCCTGTCCAGAATCTCAGCGGCGGCTTCCGCTTCCCGCAGAATGGTTCCACTGCCAAGGAGCTGAACGGTATTCTTGTTGGAATCCTTGCCCACTTTCTTCAACAGGTACATGCCCCGCAAAACGCCTTCCTCGACATTCTCCGGCATTGCCGGGTGAGGGTAGTTTTCATTCATTACGGTAATGTAGTAATAGATGTTCTCCTCTTCTTCGTACATGCGACGCAATCCATCATGAATAATCACCGCCAGCTCATAACTGTAAGTGGGATCGTAGGAAACGCAGTTCGGCACCGTCGAGGCCAGGATCAGACTGTGCCCGTCCTGATGCTGCAGCCCTTCGCCGGCAAGCGTAGTCCGCCCGGCGGTACCGCCCAGAATGAACCCTCTTGCCCGGCTGTCTCCGGCAGCCCAGCACAAATCGCCGATTCGCTGAAAGCCAAACATGGAATACAGAATGAAAAAGGGAATTGAACAATAGTCGTGATTGCTGTAGGAAGTCCCGGCGGCGATCCAGGACGACATGGCACCCGCCTCGCTAATCCCTTCCTGAAGAACTTGTCCGGTCTTGTCCTCTCTGTAGAACATCAACTGGTCAGAATCGACCGGTTCATACAATTGGCCATGCGGTGAATAAATACCGAGTTGTCTGAACATGCCTTCCATGCCGAAGGTTCTGGATTCGTCCGGAATAATCGGCACGATCCGATTTTTCAGGCTCTTGTCCCGAATCAATGAGGATAGAATTCTCACGAACGCCATAGTGGTCGATATTTCACGGTCGCCGGTGCCTTCAAGCTGCGCCTTGAAAATATCCAGCTTCGGAACGGTGATTGCCGGCGCACTGAAGATTTTCCGAGCCGGAAGAAAGCCGCCAAGAGCCCTTCTCCTCTCCAGCAGGTACTGGGTTTCTTCGGAGTCTTCTGCAGGTCGATAAAAGGGAGTCTTCGCAACCTCTTCGTCGGTTAACGGGATATTGAAGCGATCCCTGAAAGCCAGAAGTGACTGCTCCCCCATTTTCTTTTGCTGGTGCGTGGTGTTCTGACCCTCGCCTGCTTCACCCATGCCATAGCCCTTGACTGTCTTGGCTAGAATAACCGTGGGCTGTCCTTCATGACGAGTGGCGGCATGGTAGGCCGCATAAATCTTGTGGGGGTCATGACCGCCACGATTGAGCCGCCATATGTCTTCATCGGTCAGGTTTGCGACCATGGCTTTCAAGTCGGGATACTTGCCGAAGAAATTCTCTCTGACATACGCACCGTCATTGGCCTTGAAGGCCTGGTATTCACCGTCTACCGCTTCCTCCATGCGATGCCTCAGAATGCCTTTCTCGTCACGCATCAAGAGCTTGTCCCAGTAGCCCCCCCAGATCAGCTTGAGAACATTCCAGCCTGCACCGCGAAAATCACTTTCCAGTTCCTGGATGATTTTTCCGTTCCCGCGCACGGGTCCGTCAAGCCTCTGCAGATTGCAGTTGACGACAAAAATCAGGTTGTCGAGATTCTCGCGTCCGGCTAGGGCCAGAGCGCCGACGGACTCTGGTTCGTCCATCTCTCCATCTCCCAGAAACACCCAGATTTTTCTGTCCTTGGCATTGATCAGCCCGCGGTTGTGCAGGTACTTCATGAAACGAGCCTGATAGATCGCCATGATGGGCCCGAGCCCCATCGAGACCGTCGGGAATTGCCAGAAATCCGGCATCAGCCATGGGTGTGGGTAGGAGGACAGGCCTCCGCCATCGACTTCCTGACGGAATTTGCCTAGAACATCTTCGTCAAGTCGCCGTTCGAGATAGGCGCGAGCGTATATTCCCGGGGCGGAATGGCCCTGAATGAAGATCATGTCACCAAGGTGCTCAGGGGTTGCGGCGCGCCAGAAATGGTTGAAACCGACATCGTAGAGTGTAGCAGCAGAGGCAAAGCTCGCAATATGCCCGCCTAGTTCCGTTGAGATGCGGTTTGCCCTGATGACCATGGCCATGGCATTCCAGCGGATGAATGCCCGGATTCGCCATTCCAGCGCATGATCGCCAGGGCTCGGCTTTTCCATGTGCAGGGGTATTGTGTTCAGATAGGCCGTGTTCGCCTGATAGGGGATGTGCACGCCTCGGCGGCGTGAGTGGCTGATCAGGGATTCGATAATGTAGTGGGCGCGTTCCTGACCTTGAGTCTCCAGCACGGCTTCCAGTGAATCCAGCCATTCTCGAGTTTCGATTTCATCAATGTCGGTTGCAGTATTGGGATTGACCATATTCGATAACCAATTTTTTGTCGTTCTGTTACATGCAGGAATGCTTGATGCTGCATCTCGGGAATCATTATAAGCAATAAACTTACAGGATTGACAAATAATGAAGTATTCGCGTAGCAGGTCAGCTTGAAAATCAACCCGTTTTCATGGGGGGGGGGGGGGGGGGTTTAAAAGGGCCTGTGACAAAAAAGTGATATTTAAATAAAAAAAAAGAAATCAGGGTTGGAAAAAGCAAGTAAAAAAAGCAGGAC
>JAPOSW010000119.1:11014-11599 GCA_026709505.1 Gammaproteobacteria bacterium
TATCTCTAATTTTTTATAATCCAACCACATTGTTTTATTTATATTTTTTTTTTCGTGCGGCGTCCTCGGCTGCTCCCAATCGCCGCGGTGGGGGGGGGGGGGGGGGGGGGATATGTATAAGGGCCTGTGACATAAAAGTTCTTGTTGAATACATAAACATCATTCAGGCTTGGAAACAGCCATGAAACAATGGCTGCCATTTAGGACAACGATTCTGCAACAACCCTTGTATCCAGTAGAAACAGGAAAAGGATTGCTGGAGGTTCTGTGGAGTTGTGGGCGAGAGGCACAAGAGCAGGGTAGTATGAATGGGCAAATGCTGTTCATGCCCAGGGTATTGTATACTTTTACCGTAAATACTTGCTCCAGAGGGGCGAGTATTTACCAAAGTATAATGAAGACAATAATCAAGTCATAGAGCAAAGTTATGCAAGCAGTACTTCAACCGATCACAAAACCTGCTTATGATTAGTGGTAATTAGGTAAATTTATCACCTTCAAAGCATAAGCTTGATCGCTTGGTGCAAGCGGCCAGTCAAGCTCAAGATTGGGTAATCGATGCCGCAATCACTAGACTTGAACGCA
>JAPOSW010000018.1 GCA_026709505.1 Gammaproteobacteria bacterium
ACGATTTCTTCCTATTTGTATCATTGGGTCCAGGTTGCTTTTTGCCGGGTTCTGGCCAGCCGACTACATCTGCATGGCCGGGAGGGTTGTCATCCCGATTGACTTGAAGCCCGGTATTTTGACTTGCGGCACAAGATAGCCTGCCCCGTCTATGTAATCTTCTATTCTTGGGTTTTGCGGCGTGTTTGCCTTGTAATAATATCTCAGGCTGAGTGGTTTCCGGACGAGCGCATCCCTGCCTGGAAACGGCATTTTTTTGAAGACAGGCTCTGGCGGCTGTCGGGAAGCGGAAGTGCCTTTTAGGTGCCGGCCACACAATATTCGGCTATCTGGCAGCCCCGCGCGATCCGGCCAGCCGTACTTGCCTGTCTGGCATGAGAGCTATGCGGCCTGTGTTTTCGGTGCTGCGGATGTGCAGGGCCAGTATCCGTATTCGTCGAGCTTGCGGATCCAGCGTGCCGCATTGCAGTGGACCATCACCGCCTCGCAGTCGAAGTCGGGATCACGGCAGGGGCTCTGGTTCTTCAGCACCGAGCAGATGGTCCGCAGCAGCTTATGGGCGGTAGCCACCGTTGTGCGCTGGTAGCCCCGGCGGACATGGATCGCCTTGTGACAGCCCTTGAACTGCCAGTCTCTGGTGCGGGGCGCCGCCAGCGCGCATTCCGTCAGCACGGTGCGCAGATGCGGACTGCCCCGGACCGAGCGAGCGCTGCGGCGCTTGCCCGCGCTCTCGCTGTTGCCGGGACTGACTCCGGCCCCGGTGCTGAAGGCCCCGGTGCTGGCGAAGGAGTCCATCCCGCCGCCGATTTCGACCAGAATGTCGCAGGCGGCTTGAAGACTGATGCCCGGAATGGTTTCCAGCAGCCGGATCTGCTCGGCATGACCGTCAAGACCCTGCAGGATCCTGGCATCAGCCTGCCTGGCCGTGTCGTTGAAAATGTCATGCTGACGCATCAGCGAGGCCAGCTGGAACCAGTCGCTGTCCGGCAGCGACATGCCGAGCGCGTCGCTCAGGATGCCGCCGATGCGGATGCCAACGGTCCAGGACCTTCTGCGCCCGGCTGCGGCAGCGTGTTCGGTCCTTGACGATCTGGCGGCGATAGCGGCTCAGCGACCGCAGCTGACGGAACAATGGGGATGCCGCCAGGGAACCCCGGCCCAGGCCGAACTGGCAGATGCGGGCCAGCCAGCAGATGCCGGTCGCCTCCATGCCTGCAATGCCGACCTCCCGGGAGCACAGCCATTCGACCCGTTCCGCCAGGCCGCTGCTGGGCAGGGCGCTGAATTCGCGCGTCTCGCAGCGGGCACTCCCGCCACCCGGTTCGCAGGTCCGGATGCTGGCGGCGATTCGCATCTTGTGGATGTCCAGCCCGGCGGCCCGGGCATGGACAATGTGAAGGTCATCGCTGTCATGGTTCCGCCTCTGAAAGTTCAGGGGTTGACAATCCGGAGGCTGGAAGGCGGATGGAAACGGCACATGCATCGAAATGCGATGCAGCCGGCGTGCCTTTCGTTCACGGCTCAAAAGAGCCGGAGACTTTGCGGGGTTCGGACCACACGCCCGGGTCAGTTTAACTGCGGGGACGAAGCTTCGACTTCTCCGCCATTGAAAAATGCGACCATGTTCCAGCCTCCGGGTTCATGTTGTCAGACTCGGCCAACAGAAAACAGAAACTCCTATTGCATGGCAGGCGGGGTGATTGGAATGACCAATAATGACCGTTAAATACGTTGTGGGTCTTGTGACGGATATGCAATCGGAAACCGGCAGGTTCAGTGCTAGTTCGATTCCCTTGGCAAGAATCAACACTGGTTGAACACGTCGACTCCCCCGAAGGTGGCACCAGAACCAAAATATTGAACTTGTTTCTTGATCGCCAGGGCACAGTGACAGCTGCCTCAATTATCCTGGTCGCAGATGAGCCATCCTCCTTGTAATTTCATGCGGTACAGTAATTCGCCAAGAGCCGAATGCCTTTGCATCAAATATATGGCATGTTTTCAATTTATGGATTAGGGCATTCAGGCATTTTTCCAGTCCCTCCAAGCTTGATATATCTTCGACTTTTAACTTTAGTTTATTGCAAGGCCGGGCAAACTCACCGTCAAAGTCATCATATGGATAAATGAGGGCCCAAATATGCTACATAAATTCGCTTTTGCTCGACATCTGGATAGAAATGCATCCGATACCCGCTGGGCAGCTTCACATGATTCTCACAGTAAATCTGCCGCCCGTCCTCCAGCCAGAAGGTCCGTTCCCTCCTCTTTCTCCGATTGTTATTAACCCTTTCAGATTCCTCGCTTACATCGGCGGCAAGGCCCAAATCATTGAGATATTGATGACGATACCCGGAATACTCGCCTTCCTTCCATTTTTCCCCAAACTTTTCCAGAACATTCAGGGCATCTCTGGCATTCAACAGGATATCTTGCCGGGCTGACCAGTTTTGCAGGATAGCTCCAATTTGGTTAGGAAGCAATTGCAAATGTGGGAATAGTTCCATTCTTTGCAGCCAAATTTCCTTTGCACTATCGAGTAGCGCATTGCGCCGCTGTATAAGGGTCAGTCCGTGAAACTCCAGGCTCACCCCATCACTCAGATTCAGAACAGTTTCATTTCTAGTCTCTGGGATTGCACCAAGCTCCAAAACCCACACATTGATGTGCGGATCCGTCCAAATAGTTAAAGCGGTGAAGCTTGCAAGAAAGGTATCGAAATAAAATGCCGCCAGCAATATGGATTTGCCTGAATGCTCGCCAGAAAGACCTACCTCAAAATTATCAACAGCATGCACAAGATCAACGGTTTCGAATAGCGGCTGTCGGGTTTCGAGAGACTTTAAAAATCGACAATGGTCAACAAGCCCGATGCTTTTGTTGGACGAGGCATACCAGTCGCGAACAAAGTACCCGTCAGCCAACTCTATCCCCATGAGCGACTTGTCCTGATCTTCATCAATGAGCAGGATTTTTAATCCAGACTTGCGACACGCCTTAAGCACGTTGAAAAATACCAATAATCCCCTGTCTGCGTCAACTTTACTTTCGAAGGGCAGAGAGTGATGGTTCAGGACAATTCCATTGCTCATATCAGTTGATCCAGATTCTTGTCCCACTGGTCAAAAAACCCATCCGGCCAACAATCAATGCGTCCATTTTGATCAATGCTTGGATACATCACCTCGGAGGCATGGACTGCACTACAAACGTCACGCTGCAGGAAAAATACATTTACATCACTGATGTTGATTTTCTGTTGCTTCACCTCAACGCGGATGCCATTTAACAGGTGGTCAGAATGAGACTCGATAATCATCTGCACCCCATTTTTCGCTACCATAGTGCACAGCCTGCCTATAAGCGCCTGTCCAGATGGGTGCAAGTGTGACTCTGGATTTTCAATGACAAGCAGGTCACCCTTTTTTGCACTCAATATGCTGGTTATAACAGGTAAAACATAGCTTAAGCCAAAGCCGACATTCTGAGGCTTGAACTCTTCGGTTGTCTCTTTGCCTTGTATGAAGGAATAACTGAGACTCGCTGAATTGGACTGCGGTTGCGCTACCGCGTTTATTTTCAGGCCCGGAGTGATTTCCGACATCCAGGCCTCGAGATTTGCAAGCAGGGTAGAAGACACTGCCTTAGGGTGCTTTAATGATTCAAGCTGAAGTGTCTTTGCACCATTTACTGCTATGAAATGTACGGCAAACTGACCATGATTACCCAGCGAGTTCAAGTCACGTATGTGGAATTCAGACAACTGGTGATGACTTCGCGGGCCTAACCTGTCGGCACTCAAGTACTGGAAATTGGAATTAAACAAGCTCAGGTTTTCTGACTGGCTGCCTATTCCCGATTTACGCAACGGCAAAAGATCAGAGTCATGCTGGTAGTCAAACTCAAAACAAGCCGGTTCATCCATCTCATCCCACTTCACGGTAAAGATGATTTCTTCCTGTTCACTGAAACTGGAAAGTGCGTCTTTACCAGTCCCGATATTGACATAATCACCATTTAGCAGCAGCCCCTTGTTCATGAGGGTGTTGCGCTCATAGGACTGCCTGAGCAGCAATAGGCTCTGCACCAGAGTCGATTTTCCCATGCCATTGAGTCCGGAAAACAAATTTAACGTGCCAAGAGGAAAGCCAGCATTCAACAATGTCTTGAAATTCTTGATGTTGATGAATTCAATCACCCAGAACCTCCTCAATCAGCGTTTGTACCTTTCGATACCTTGTTTCAACATGATCCTTTATCTGGGTGGAATAGGTAATTGCGTCAGTAAATTCACGATCATTCAGCAGCAATCGACTCCTGTCTGAAAACATTTCCCTTTTGTTCCTTGCCTTCATGTATTCGTCATCACTCAGCCTCGCCATTTCTACCATCCACACCTCAAAAAGCGTCGAGTTAATTGACCTCTTTGCCGAGTCAGGATCGGGATTTTTCTGGAATCCTGAAGTCCCCAACAGTTCCCGACAACGCCCTAATGCCCTGAAGTAGGTTCCCTTGAAGTGCAATCTATATTCTTCATCACCTTCCTTGACTTGATCCATGGCCTTGTCCAGAAAAGACGCCAGTTCCTTCCTGTTGCCTGGATCCAGGTAGTCAAACTGGTGGAATGCCCAGAATCGCAAGACCAGTTCCTGATCACGCATCCTTTTCGACAAGTCTCCCAGCATCTCAATCGAACGGACATCTTCGGCGATCTCCTGCAGAAGCCTTCTGTCGGCAGGCTTTGCAAGAGCATTGCGTATTTCCTGATTGTTCAGGGTCAGTCCCCCGGTATTGATTCTCCTGAATACCGAATACTTGACGTCAACCGGTGTTCCCGGTTTGATCATGTACACGGTGACTGGGCATTCCTTGATGCGCCGCTGGTAAGTGCGATGCAGGCTATCATATGTTGCCCCATTCAAGTCTGTCAGGAATTCCAGGCCGCTTAATTTCAGTTTTCCGTCAATAACAAATTTACGGATTGACGAGAGCCTTTGCAGGCCATCAACAATTAGCCAGTTGTGATCTTCCGAAGCGTCAAAATAGAAGGCCGGCAGTGGAAACCGTATCAGTATTGACTCGATTAGCCGGCTCATTTTCCGATTGTCCCACAGGTCGGCATGTCGCTGGAAATCAGTATTCATGTCGATCTCGTTGTGCTGGATGCGTTCAATCAGCGCATCCAGCGACTTTGGCTCAACGACAATATCGATTTCCGATGGATTGAAGGGTTCCATGACTTTATCAAGGAACTCGGATCCGTCCTCGGCCGGGGAAATCTCCAGTTCTTCTTCCAGTTCAGCTTCTATTTGATCGTTCACAAGTTCAGGCTTATTTTCTTCGGTCAAATTGCCATGTTGCATATATCACTCGTTCAAACCTGCATTTTACCGCAAACATGTTCTTTGAGTCGGACGCTCACGGGCTGTTCTCGGTTTCCTGAGTATTCAACATGTTTTTTGCCAGTCAAGGATCAAAAAGCAAGATCGATTTTCTGGGAATTGACAAGATACACCTGCTTCACTTTTCTTCGGCCGGCGCAAATCCTGCACTTCAACCGTAACTCCAGTTTATGGGAGCGAAAGCAGGTAATGGAGGCAACGAAATGATTTCAACACAAAGGGCCCCGGCATTCGGTGCTTTCGCTTGAAGCAAGAGTTTAACCCACTCCGATCCTGTTCGTACTTTTTTGCTTCTCCCAATCATCCGGGGGTCTGTCCATGACGAGTTTGAAAAAAGACCTTCGGGCAAGATTGAAACCCCTGACAAAAGCAACGTCATTTCTAAACGAGGCCGCTGCTTTTGACACCCCGTGAACAATCTCGGATCGAACATTGTAGAAGTCCCTAACATTGCCCTCCAGCCTTACCCTGTCTTCCTCGCCGGTGCCGAGAAAGTCGGATACCCTGCAAGCCAGTGCCTGCGTTTTTCCGGATTTCGGCAATTCGTACATTGCTTCAAGCACAATTGCAACATCAACAATTCTGTTTTCACCGTCATGCCTTTCATTTCGTCTCAGTGCCGTAGCCAGACGGCTAAGATACGAGTGAAACTTGTTGAAGTCTGGTCTCTGCAGCTTCTTGAAAACCTCCAGCACCCTGTCGAGCTCTTCTTTCCTGATCGTCGGACACTGGGCAAACCTGAAATTTCCCACTGAAAGTTTTTGGTACATTCCCGGCCCGTGCCTTTCAGTACCCAGGAGCCGGCCAGCCGAGCTGTCAATGCAGCCGGATATCAGGGCAAGGGGGAAAACTGGCGTCTCGTGGCTCACGGCAATCAAGTCAATTAGTTGATGTACCGCTGAAAACTGCGTTTGTGGCGGATACCACAACGGTTCGTCAATGCAGCCCCTCTGACGAAAGGCCGGACGCCAGCGATAAGTATTTGCAACAGCACCACCGCACCACCAGTTATGAAAGACTGCATCTTTCGGAGAAATTTCCTGCAGTAACTCTTCGTCCAGGAATCGCTTAATTTCCTGAAGAGGAAATAAAGATAATCCTTCGGACAACTCTATCCTCTCAGTCACGGCCAATCCATAAAACGGCAATATGTCGCATCCCTCATCCAGGTTTTCCAGAAAGTCGTCCATCCCACAGCCTCCAGGCGGTGACAGAAAGGCATGCAGTTCACGCACTGCTTTCATGAAATGCCCATCGGACAAGTCTGACGATCGTGCCATCAGCCCGGCAATAAGATCCGATGCGGAAATCGAACTCCCTGAATTCAGGGTACTCATCCAGAAGTCATTTTCTCCTATGCTCCTGCCGGACACGGCTACTCGCTCAAGAGTGGGATGGGACAGCAGCACGTGGCGCACGCGATCAAGCACCTTGTGAAGGGGTTCGGAGTTCACTTCCTCGCCAAAGGCCATATTGTGCCGAATCGCAGTATAGAGCATTTGCGCATCATCAAGCGGAAACACCGCTTCGTGATGACCTCCATCCTGGACGAGGGTACTGGAGTTGCGCTCGAGATATTCGTTCAGATACGGCTTATGAACCCGGTCAAGAACGACAAGTTCAGTCGCCAGCCGATCAATCCAACCGCTGACATCGAATTCAGTCCTGTCCACCCGCTATCAGATGTTGGTACTGGTATATCAGTGCCATATAAAAAGGTAGCCCGCTTCATAGATCAATCAAAAATCCCAAAATATAATTCTGGGATAGCTAATAAATCAGGTTCCCATGCAAGGCTTCTCAAAAGATGTTTTCCCATATGCAAGAGAACCATCACTGCAAAATCAGTTTTGCGATGTTAGCAGTGAAACACGGAAAATTGTCATCCACCCGATTTTTGCCAGAAACACCGTAATTCAACTGAAATCAGTGATGTAACCTTTGCGAAACCTTATTCTGGCAATGGCCTGGAAATATCGCGAATTGAGTTATGGCCGAAAGTAGTGCACGAACGATATTTTTGCGTTGGGTAAACCCTCGAAGAACCCCTCCAGTATCGCCATTCGCTCCCGTAGTCCGCCGATTTCTTTCCTAAAGTCGGAGCTAGTCCTCCACAAGAAGGCTATTATTCCAACCAGGCCCGCAAGCGTTACCCATTCCGTCATTGCTTCTGCCATTTGTTAGCACTCAATTTATTGCAGCCTGTTACTCCCGGTATGTCAGGTTGTTTGACCCCTGATCTGGTTGCGTATTGATTTCTATCTGACTGACGTTGCTTTGAAGAAGGCTAACACTTGTCTTCAGTGATTTTACATCTGACTGTAACACTGAAACTTCGGACTTCAGTTCAGAAACGTTATCCTTGAGTCCAGATATTTCAACACTCATGATGCCAAAATTTTCCTGAAGGTGTTTCATCCCCTCATCCACTGTTGCCAAAGTTATTGAGTTTTCTCCCACTGATTGCTTGATTTTTTCTAGTTCGCCATAAACCTTGTTTTCTATGTTCGAAAACCTGTTGTCCATTCTGTTTTCTATGTTCGAAAGCTTTTTGTCCATTCTGTTTTCTATGTTCGAAAGCTTTTTGTCCATTCTGTTTTCATAACCTAAAAACTGATTGTCCAAACTAGTGAATATATTATCAAGACGTGAATTGAGTCCATTGTTTACTATTGCTATGGCTGTAAGTGCTGCTATTACTGAACCAACAAAAACACCATTTCTCTCGAGATATTCCGATATCCTTTTTCCAGTCGTTTTTTCTTCTGCACTCATTTTACTGCCCAGTTCATAATCATGCTGCAAGCCAAATTATATATACATTTTGCGCCAATGTCATCCTGCCCATCCTGCAGGCACATTGTTAATATAATAACATATATAAATATATGTAATTATTAGGATATGGTTTCACCTCAAGGCAAATTTATTCTTTTTTCTTCGCTCGCTTTTGATCGGTTTCAGAGGTTGTTTTTCCATTGTGTATGTGGTCAGGGGGCATTGGTTAGACGGATATTCGGCTAATCCGTTGGAATGAGCATCATTTCGCCAGGATTTCGGTGCTTTGGGCAAGACCGACACGAGCGGACGCCTGGCGCCCATCGGGTGCCATCGAAAATCAGCTGGTGCAGTTCGGTTTGCCAGCTCAGGCAGCCAATGACAGAGGTCCGGATGGCAACAGCCTTCTGGGCCGGGTGTTGCCGGTCAGCTTGAGATAGTCGAGCACGCGTCGTGGATTGTACTTCAGTCGTTCGATCTGTTCCGTGATCGGCTGACGATTGCGCTGCTGATAATAGCGTAGCAGGGTCAGGGCAAGGCGTCGCATGCAGGCCATGTTTTCCGGACCATGCCCGCAACGGATGCGACTGCCGTCTTCATTGAAGGCCTGCGGATTGTCCAATACATGATGGGCTGCTTCGACTGCCCAGTGTTTTCGGTTGGTGCAGAGAATTTCTTCTGCGCTCGACTCCTCCTTGCTTAGCGAGGCAATCCCATATACGATCTCGACACGATCCGGGTTTTTCTCCTTGGGGTCCTGGACGTTGCGCTCAATCACAAACACCTGTTGTACATGGGGAAATTTCACATATCCATTCAACCGATCGGTTACCCAGATCTTCCGTTGAATGATCCTTCCATGATCTTTCTCCAGCTCCTCTTCGAAATCCGGCTTCTGAAACTGACCTTCCTGCTCATGCCAGACCTGGATATCATCGAGCGGGCCGGGCTGGCTGCCCTTGACCGAAAAATGAAAATCTGCCCCTCTTTCCACCACATGACTGGCCGATGCAGCCCGGGTATTCATCGCATCGGCCGTGATGGTTCTTCCCGTAATATCGATCTGCTCAAGAGTAGGCGCAGAAAACCTGATCTCGTTCGACTGCTTCTCCTCGTCCGAGCCCTCAACCGGCAGGGTTCCTACTTTTTTTCGCATGGCAAAACCCGCTGTCATGCCCTGCCACATTCATGATCTGCGTCTGGCGATGATTCTCTCCTTTCGAACCGCACAGCACCTTGCCATCAATCGCAAGCGGCTCAAACGGCAGACCGAAATGCCGGATGCTGAACCGGTTGACCAGCTGCTGCAGTTGGTCGGACTGCATCTCAATCATCGCATTGCGAAGGCAAGTGATCGAAGGCGTGATCCGCTGCCCCCTGAATCTTCGATACCGGAAATGCCGACGATTGGCCTGCGACAACTCATCGCACCAGATCCATATCCCCCCTGTACCCTCGGGCACCACTCAAGACCGCCGCAATGATCAGGGCCAGCATGCTGGCGAGTTCATGCCGTTGGCCCTGCCGACTGTGAATATCCTCCATGCCCTGGAAACAGTCGTACAGGGAAACATGGTCTTCGGGTCGGAGATTCATCTTCTTCACTCGATATGGATCCACATCCAGAAGCTGCAGTGATCGCAAGATCGACTGGGCATCCTGATGCAGTGGCTTGACAAATGCCAGCTTG
Source organism: Gammaproteobacteria bacterium (assembly GCA_026709505.1). Taxonomy (GTDB): domain Bacteria; phylum Pseudomonadota; class Gammaproteobacteria; order Arenicellales; family Poriferihabitantaceae; genus Poriferihabitans. Next base: position 9,871 of record JAPOSW010000018.1, read on the forward strand.
ATTGACTCGGAAGGCGTAGCCACCATGCACCCGCCGGCAGCCTCGGGTTTTTCCCGCCAGCAACCAGTTATCTACACGATAGACAATCCCCTCATGGAAATCCGTATCGACAAATGTCTCAAGCAGCAGCAATGGTCTGGAAAAATGCCTCATCCAGTCACTCGCCAGACGCTTGCGACAGGCCGACAGAATGCGCGAGCCCAGATTCGGATAATGATGACCGGGCAAAATCAAAAACCGCGAATTGTTCACGATGAACCGCAGCCGGTCGTTATGGATTTGCGAGATCAGACCAATCCATCGGTCCCGGGCCGCACACTTCAGTGCGGCCGGCGAAAAACTGATCAGTGCAATCCACCGTCTCTGGTCCCCGGCCACATAGTGCAGTTCGTGACCAATCCGCCTCAAGGCGCCACGACGATGATGTTTTGCCATCAAGTCATCGTATTGTGTCATTTCATCAGATTGCACCAGACGCAAATTAAGCTCCAGCGGATAGGCTTTCGAGGACTGGGCTGGCTTGTTCATGGCGGGAGCATGAGAAACTGTAATGCCAAAGTTCAGATTGTTCTGTTATTTGTTTATATATTAATATTTAGGCCTAAACAAAAAAACGCCCTGCAGGGCCTGCCTCTGGCCTTGCATTGCCGGATGGCACCACCTACAATGCGGGAAAGTCGAGATTGTCACCATTTCGGGGCTGATCGAATGCTTCGGGGGAAGCGTTGCACTTCGGACTGGAATTGAGGCAATTTGAAACCTGTGATCATAAAATTTCCCGTTCTTTCAATTGATGTATATGCATTATATGAGTTTCAGGCAATGTCCAATCAAAGCTAAAACTCGCAAGGAACTATGATATGAAGATGGCTGTGATGCCTATATTTACTGTATACGTTGTGTGGCATCAGTCTTGCAGCAAAGGACAACAGATAGCTGATTTGCTGGGTTCGCATTTTGTTCGCAATCTTCATCGAGACATTGGAGAAGATCGCTCCATCAGCGTCCTTGAGAGAAGCATACCCATGCCCGGATTGAATACTCCATTGCCGATTGACTGGGATGACACCGAATATACAGTAGCTGTTGTTCTTGCTGATTCTCACATGATTAAAAGTCCTGAGTGGATCGACTATGTTTTAGCTATCGAAAAAACCACCGTTGAGAGGGGTCTGCTATCCCGGTTGTTCCCGGTCACAGTAAATTGCCAGGGTCTTGAACTGGATCTCTCACATCAGGCGCTAAGATGGGATAAGTGGGTTTCATCTGACAATAACCCGGAACAACGACTGATTTCTGAGCTTACCCACGAGTTTTGTCGGATGCTCAGACATATAAACTTTACCAACTCCAACCAATCGGTAGCGGAGAAGAAACGCTAGAACACTATCTAAAAAAGATCAAGGTTTTTATCAGCCACTCGAAACATGATCGTGATGGTGAGACTATCGGTATTAGCATACGTGACTGGATTCACAGTCACAGCCAGCTTGATAGCTTCTTTGATATCTATGACATTCCGTCAGGGTTGTCATTTGACGGTATCCTGAAGCATGAAATCGGTGCAGGTGTGTTTCTCGCAATCCTCACGGATTCATACTCTTCCCGCGAATGGTGCAGGCGAGAGGTTATCGAAGCTAAACGTCGGCGTGTACCCATGATTGTGGTCAATTCGGACAATGTCCGAAATTCGCCCCGCGGCAGGCGCTTTACGCTGGC
>JAPOSW010000050.1:0-395 GCA_026709505.1 Gammaproteobacteria bacterium
AATTCGCCATCGGGCCAGGAAACACGACCCGCCACCGCGTTCCGGCATGGAAACCGGCGCCGCCATGCCCCGAATCCGGCCTTCCGGGCAAGTCCGGAACACTCCGGCCCCGCGTCCGACCGAATCCCGGCCTGCAGCGGACAAAAAATCTCTATCTATGGATTAGGGAACTAGCATGGTACCGTTCCTGAATATGGTCAACTATTTATGGGGTCGGGGCCACTATAATATAGATTTTCCGGTTTTTCTTTTCCGGGGCCGCCGGATCCGGTTCGCGACCGGATGTGCAACTCCCTTACATGCGGAGCAAACCACGGTTTACGTAACCCATCATTGGAAAAATTCTGGGGGGGGGGGGGGGGGTGTCGGTTCTTTTTTGGTTTTTACCTGTTGTT